>JAUIHC010000006.1 GCA_030432455.1 Phycisphaerae bacterium
GACGCCGCCCAGGCGCGCCTGGACACCGAGGCCCTGGTGCTCGAGACCAACGAGATCAACGAACGCCGCATGGCGCAACTCCTCGAATCCGGCGACATCTCACGCCGCGACTGGGAGCTCGCGAAGCTCGCGATGGACAGTTCGCGGGCCGCGCTCGACGCCGCCCGGGCGATGCTCGAGCGCACCGCCCGCGACTACGACGCCTCGATCGCCTCGACCCGTGCGAAAGTGCGAGAGGCCGAGTCGGACCTTGCGTCGGCGAAGAAGGAGATCGCGTCGATCGACAGCCGCATCGCCAGCACCGAGCAGCAGATCGTCGTCGCCCCACGAGACGGCATCGTGCTCAGCGTCGCGGTCACCGAGGGTGCGTATCTCAAGCCAGGCTCGCCGATCTGCATCATCATCCCCGACACCGAGGCTCGCTTCGTCGAGGCATGGGTGGATGGCATGGACATGCCGCTCATCCGCCCCCGCGAGATCGCCTCCGACGGCACCGTGATGCCGGGTAGCCTCGTGCGGATGCAGTTCGAGGGCTGGCCGGCGATCCAGTCCGTCGGGTGGCCGAGCGTCGCGATCGGCACCTTCGGCGGCGAGGTCATCGCCGTGGACGCCACCGACGACGGCGGCGGCCGGTTCCGCATCGTGGTCGCCCCCGACCCCGCCGACGATCCGTGGCCCGGTCCGAAGTTCCTTCGACAGGGCGTCCGAACCAAGTCCTGGGTGCTGCTCCGCACCGTCCCGCTCTGGCAGGAGATCTGGCGACAACTCAACGGGTTCCCCCCCGTGGTCGCCGATGCCGAGCCTTCGTCCACCCCGGGGGTCAAGAGCCTGGGATCCTGAGACCCCAGTCCCCGGGCCCCGCCTATCCTCCGCCCCGTCCTGTCTTCTCGAAGATCCGGAGTATCTGATGACCACCGCCGCCGTCGCCACCCCGCCCAACGCCCCGACGCCCTCGATCGGACGCGATCTGATCGGCGGTGTCGTCGTCTTCCTCGTCGCGATTCCGCTCTGTCTCGGCATCGCCCTCGCCTCGGGCGCCCCGCTCATGTCCGGACTCATCTCCGGCATCATCGGCGGCATCGTGGTCGGCGCCCTCAGCGGCTCTCACGTGAGCGTGTCGGGACCGGCCGCGGGCCTCGCCGCGATCGTCGTCGCCCAGATCGAGTCGCTCGGCGGCTTCCAGCCCTTCCTGCTCGCGGTGGCGATCGCCGGCCTCCTGCAGGTCGTCTTCGGACTGCTCAAGGGCGGCGCCCTCGCGAACTTCTTCCCGAACAGCGTGATCCGCGGCCTCCTCGCGGCGATCGGCGTCCTGCTCATCCTGAAGCAGATCCCCCACCTCTTCGGGCACGACACCGATCCCGAGGGCGAGATGGCGTTCGCCCAGGCCGACGGCGACAACACCTTCACCGCCCTGCTCTCCACGGTGCAGGACATCCTGCCCGGCGCCGCGATCGTCGGCATCGCGTGCCTCGCCCTGCTCGTCATCTGGCCTCGAACTCCGCTTGCGAAGACGCTCTTCCCCGCCCCGCTCGCCGCGGTGCTCCTCGGCCTGGGCATCAGCGAGGTGTTCCGGCTCTCCGGGTCGGGCCTTGTGATCGAGGCGAGCCATCTGGTCGGCGTCCCGGTCATCGGTCAGGACGGCACGGGCTGGGCGGACGTCATCACGACCCCGGACTTCGCCCGCATCGCCGACCCCGGCATCTGGTTCGCGGCGGTCACCATCGCGATCGTCGCCTCGCTCGAGACGCTGTTGAACCTCGACGCGACCGACAAGCTCGACCCGTACAAGCGACACTCGCCGCCGAATCGCGAACTCCTCGCCCAGGGCGTCGGCAATTCGCTCGCCGGTCTCGTCGGCGGCCTGCCGATGACCTCGGTCATCGTGCGAAGTTCGGTGAACGCCCAGTCCGGGGCTCGTACGCGACTGTCCGCGATCACCCACGGATTCCTCCTGCTCGGCAGCATCGCGCTGCTTCCCGGTCTGCTCAACCGGATCCCGCTCGCGGCGCTGGCGGCGATCCTGATCGTGACCGGCTTCAAGCTCGCGAGCCCGTCGCTGTTCCGATCGCTCTGGAGGCAGGGGCTCTCGCAGTTCATTCCGTTCGTGATCACGATCGTCGCGATCGTCTGGAGCGACCTGCTGACCGGCGTGCTCATCGGCCTCGCCGTCAGCTTCGGATTCATCCTCTGGCGAAACCTGCATCGCGGACTGAACGTCATCCGCGAGGAGCACGTCTCGGGGATCGTGCACCGGGTCGAGCTCGGCACGCAGGCGAGCTTCCTGAATCGAGCTCGGCTCACCGAGATCCTCGACGGATTCTCCAAGGGCGATCAGGTGGTCATCGACGCCCGACTGTGCGACGACGTCGATCCCGACGTCATGGCGACGATCCGCGACTTCATCGACGAATCGGCGCCGCAGCGGGGCATCGTCGCCAGCACCGTCGGCTTCAAGGACGGCTACCCGGTGAAGGACCGGCTGCAGTACGTGGACTGGACCACCCGCGAGATCCAGGAGTCGATGACGCCCGGCCGCGTCCTGCAGGTCCTCAAGGAGGGCAACGAGCGGTTCGCAAGCGGCCGCCGTCTGAATCGCGACCTCGTGCGACAGGTGGACAAGACCGCGGGCGGCCAGCACCCGATGGCGGCCATCCTGAGCTGCATCGACTCGCGAGCCCCTGCGGAACTGCTGTTCGACCTCGGCATCGGCGACATCTTCAGCGTCCGGCTCGCGGGCAACGTCGTGAGCGACAAGGCGCTCGGCAGCATGGAGTTCGCCTGCAAGGTGGCCGGTTCGAAGCTCATCCTCGTGCTCGGCCACACCCGCTGCGGCGCGGTGAAGGCGACCTGCGACTTCGTGCACACCGGCGGCGACGTCGCGGCCGAGACCGGACTCGTCAACCTCGCCTCGATCACCGATCCGATCTCGCACGCGGTGCGGGACGAGACGCAGGAGACCACCGACCGGACCAGCGCCAACGAGGCGTTCGTCAACCGGGTCGCGGAGATCAACGTCCGTCGCACCATCGAGGAGATCAAGCGCGAGAGTCCGACGCTCGCGGCGATGGCCGAGTCGGGCGAGATCGCGATCATCGGCGGCATGTACGACGTCGTGACCGGTCAGGTCACCTTCCTCGACGGTGCCGAGGCGAGGCTCGCCGAGGCGGCCCCGGTGACCGCGGACGTCTCCTGATCGGATCGACCCGACATCGCATTCCACTCGTCGCCTCCTTCCGCCCTCGGGCGGGAGGAGGCGTTCGTTCCGGCGAGGTCAGGGCGTGACGGCGTCCACGACCACCGGGCAGCGATCATCCCTCGACCAGAGTCCGAAGCCCTCGTAGTAGCACGCGACCGGACCGACGCCCGCCCTCGCGAGGGCGAGGGCCGCGAGGGTCGCCCGCGCCCCGCTCTGGCAGTAGAGGATGATCGGGAGGGTGGGATCGACGCCGTGATCGGCGAGGACCGCCCGGATCTCGGCGGGACCGCACAGTCGCCCGTCCGCGGTGAGCAGCTCGCCGTGCGGCACGAGCCTCGCCCCGGGGAGATGACCGCCACGCGGGTTCCTGAGCGGCCTCGATCCATCGAACTCCGCCGGACTGCGGACATCCACCAGCTGCACCCGACCGTCGCCGAGCCATCGGAGCATGTCGATCCGATCGAGCCAGGCGATCGGGGACGATTCGGCGGGTGGTGCCGCCGGCGCGGCGGCGGGGTTGGGGGACGATGACGATGCCGATGCCAACACCGGGCCGCAGGTCATCTGTTGGTCCCCGATCACCGGCCGCCACGCCGGAAGACCCCCGTCCGCGACCATCACATCGCGAATGCCCAGTCGATGAAGGATGAACCAGATGCGAGGGGCCCGAGTCATCGAGCCGTCGTCGATGACGAGGACGGGCGATCGGCCGTCGATGCCGAGTCGGGCGGCCTCGTGACGCCAGGCGTTCTCGTCGTGCAACCCGATCGACTCGTCGAGCGACCATCGCTTCCACGCGGCGTCGTCGATCCGGATCGATCCGGGGATCCGCTCGTTCTCGTGGTCGTCGGCATCTCGGGCGTCGATCACCACGAGCCCGGGAAGACTCAGAATCTCCGCGGCCTGGTCAGGGCCGACCACCGCCGCCCGACCGGCGATCCGGACCTCCGCGGCCCGCGCCAGCCAGTCGTCCGCGGCATCGACGGCGGACGGCACGAAGGCAAGCAGCATCGAAACGGCGAGAAGCACGACGGTCGGAAGGCGCATCCGCGGAGAATACGACACGTCCGTCGATCACCGGGAATCCGGGGGCGGCAGCGATCAGTCGGCCAGCATCGTTCGAAGCCGGGCGAGCAGCGACGCGTCCACGCCCTCGGGCTCGGCCCGCCGCGCGTTCGGGAAGTCGTACGCCTCGAACGGCCCGAGCCGGCGGCGGTCCGGATCCTCGGTGGCGAACCGCGGCATCGCGTGCCCGTGCAGTTCGGGGGCCTGATTGCAGAAGATGAGGTAGTTGATGCGTTCGGCGCCGGTCGTGGCGAGGATCGCGTCGCCGAGACGGACGAAGTCGGCCATGAACCGGCCGCGATCGGCCTCGTCGAGATCGTTGATCGACGCGACGGGCGGATCGGCCAGAAGCGTGCAGCACCCGACGATGGCGTCAGGCTGGGCGTCGCCGAGGATCGCCCAGCCGGAGGGAAGCCGAGCGATCACCGCGGGATCGTCGCCGCGACGAAGCCGCTCCACGCGGCGAGCGATGACACCGCCGAGATGGCGAGCGGAACTGGCGGATGGAGCCGAGTCGGGGGCAGGCGTGGGCGGCGGCGTTGACATGGGCAGGACCGTACCCGGAGCCCCAGGAGGGCCCCAAGTTGGGGACACCACGTTGGGGACAGGCACCGACCAAGATCCGACGACCACGGCGCGGCGGTTTCTGGCGGCAAACGCAGCCTCGCGGTCGGTGCGTGTCCTGAACTCGGACCTGAACTCGGACGCCGAATTCGGGCAACTGGGAAAGGTCGGGGGAAAGGTCGGTGCCTGTCCCCAATTCGGGAAGGTCGGTGCCTGTCCCCAATTCGGGAAGGTCGGTGCCTGTCCTCAATTCCAAGGTCGGTGCCTGTCCTCAATTCCAAGGTCGGTGCCTGTCCTCAATTCCATGTCCCCAATTCCAAGGTCGGTGCCTGTCCCCAATTCCAAGGTCGGTGCCTGTCCTCAATTCCAAGGTCGGTGCCTGTCCCCAATTGGTGCCAATTCCAAGGTCGGTGCCTGTCCACAATTGGTGAGGCCGCCGGCCTGTGGCGTTCAAGCTTGGTGAACCCGGCCCCCCTCGGGCCGTGCCTGATCGGCCCCGCTCGATACATTGGCATTTCCATGCCACCTTTTGACCCCTCCGCCCATCTCGTCTCCGGCGCCCCATCCCCCCGTCAGGCCCTGGGTCGCCCCGCCCGACTCGACACCGTGCTCGACCTCGCCTTCCTCAAGGCGATCGCCGAACCGAGTCGCGCCCGACTGGTCTCCTGTCTTCTCAAGTCCGGCCGCCCCTGCTCGGTCACCGAGATCGCCGAGTGCTGCGAACTCGACTTCTCCACCGTCGCCCGCCACCTCGGCCTGCTTGCCCGAAGCGGCGTCCTCTCCGCCGAGAAACGCGGCCGGACCGTCTGGTACGACGCGAGCGCCTCCCGACTCGCCCATCGTTTCCGCGAACTCGCCGACGCCATCGACGACCTCGGCCCAAGCGATGGACGGTGCGAGTCCGGCGACTGCGGATGCGCCGACGGAGCAGACTCGTGACCACCTCGTCCGCCCCCCCACAGCCCCCGGCCCCCGCGTGTCCGCCCTGCGGCGACGACCGCCCCCGCCGCCTCGGCTTTCTCGATCGCCATCTCACCCTCTGGATCTTCCTCGCGATGGCCGCGGGCGTCGTGATCGGCCGCGTCGTCCCCGGCGTCCCCTCCATGCTCGATCGCGTCTCGGTCGGCACCACCAACATTCCGATCGCGATCGGCCTCATCGTGATGATGTACCCGCCCCTCGCGAAGGTCCGTTACGAGACGCTCCCGGAGATCTTTCGCGACTGGAAGATCCTCGCCCTCTCGCTCGTCCAGAACTGGATCGTCGGGCCGGTGCTCATGTTCGGCCTCGCGGTGCTGCTGCTCCCGGACCACGAGGGCTACATGATCGGGCTCATCCTGGTCGGGCTCGCCCGCTGCATCGCGATGGTGCTGGTCTGGAACGACCTCGCCCGCGGGTCGAGCGACTACGCCGCCGGCCTCGTCGCCTTCAACAGCATCTTCCAGGTCCTCTTCTTCGGCCTCTATGCCTGGATCTTCATCACCTGGCTGCCGCCGATGCTCGGCTTCGAAGGCGCGGCGGTGGACATCTCGATCGGCGAGGTCTTCACGAGCGTCGCGATCTACCTCGGCATCCCGTTCGCCGCGGGCATCGCAACCGGCGCGGTCCTGCGACCGCTCAAGGGCGACGACTGGTACTTCGGCAGCTTCATTCCCCGCATCGGCCCGCTCACCCTCGTCGCCCTGCTGTTCACCATCCTGGTCATGTTCAGCCTCAAGGGCGACCGCATCGTCGAGTTGCCATTCGACATCGTGCGGATCGCGATCCCCCTCTCGATCTACTTCGCGATCATGTTCGTCGCGAGCTTTCTGATGGCCAAGCGGGTCGGCGCCGACTACGAACGCGCCGCGACCCTCGCCTTCACCGCCGCGGGCAACAACTTCGAACTCGCCATCGCGGTCGCCATCGCGGTCTTCGGCCTCGGATCAAGCGTGGCTTTCGCGACCGTGGTCGGACCGCTCGTCGAAGTGCCGGTTCTGCTGGCGATGGTCGGCGTCTCGCGTCGGCTCGGCAAACGCCTGTACGGCCGCGACCCGCTGGCGACGACGTGACCAACGATCGCGCACACCGCCAGCGCCTCACTTCACGCCAGCCGGCACCAGCCGGATCCCGCGAATGTTCATGACCGCCTCGCCCGGCTTCGTCCTCGCCTTCAGGACCAGGTCGTGACGACCGGAACCGATCTCGATCTCGCCGAGATTCACAATGCGATAGTCCTGCCAAGCCCCCCCGGTCGCCGGGACGGTGAAGGCCGCGACCACCTCTCCGTCAAGCAGGATGTCCACCTCGGCGCCCGCCGCCGCGTCTTTGCAGCCGATCTCGCCCTCGATTCGGAACCGTCCGCCCTCGCCGGCCTCGATCGCGATCGGCCACGAGACCGTCGCCGCGGTGTCGAGCCAGTAGCCGATGTTGTGACGCACGTCGCCGATGACGCCGACCCGTTCGACCTTGATCGACGGCCCCGCAAGCGTCGCGTCGAACGGCGAGAGCGTGACCACGCCGCCCGCGCCGCTCGCCACCGCGAAGGCCGTCGGCCGAACCTCGCCGTCGAGGTCGAGCCGGATCACGCTGCACCCCGGATGGACCGGCGCGGCGGGAAGCATGAGCTCGAGACCGTTCTCGCCCGATCGCGTCCTCAGCGCGACATCGGCCCCGAGCAGCCTCGCATGTCGCACCTGCCCCGCCATCGGCACGCGGAGTCGCCCGTCCTCGGGCCAGTCGAAGACCAGCAGGTAGAGGACGTCCTCGCCCTTCCGGGTCGCGCGTCCCCACGGGAGTCGTTCGAATGGACTCGCGGTCGTACCGCGGATCGCCTCCTCGTGAATGTCCATCCACGCCCCGAGACCGAGCAACGCCTCGCGGGCGGGCTCCGGCACGCGGCCGTTCGCGTCGGGCCCGATGTTGAGCAGCAGATTGCCGCCCTTGCTCACGATGTCGCAGAGCAGGCGGATCACCTCGTCCGTGCTCTTCCAGTTCGCGTCGTGACTGCTGTAGCCGTAGCTCTCGTTGAGCGTGTGATTGACCTCCCAGTCCATGCCGGGCAGTCCGGTCGGCGGCACGTACTTCTCCGGCGTGCCGTAGTCGCCGTTGCTGTTCTCCAGGCCGAAGTACAGTCGGTTGTTGACGAGGATGTCCGGCTGCGCCTGGCGCATATCGGCCATGAGCCGCGCCGCGCCCCACGCCTCGCCCTGTCGTTCCCGATCGGAATAGTCGAACCAGATCGTCGAGAGCGGCCCGTAGTCGCGCAGCAGTTCGCTCACATGCCCGCGGACATAGTCGCGGTAGACGGCGTGGTCGCGCGGCCGATCCGTCTTCGGATACCCGGGCAACGCCATCGGGAACGCATCAGGATGCTGCCAGTCGAGGAGCGAGTAGTAGAAGCCCGCCCGCAGCCCCTTCGCCCGCATCGCGTCGGCGAATTCGCGGGCCACGTCGCGACCCTCGGGTGAGATGTTGGTGCCGCCCGCGATGTCGTTCTCGATCGAGTACGGCTCACTCGAGTTGAAGAGCGTGAAGCCGTCGTGATGCTTCGAGGTCATGACCGCGTACCGCATGCCCGCCTTCGCGGCGAGATCCGCCCAGTCCTCGGCGAAGCCCTCGTCGGGCTGGAACAACGGCTTCATCTGCCGCGCGTACTCGGCACACGGCACCGCCGCCCAGTGCTGGATCCACTCGGCGTAGTGCTGCGGGTACACCTTCCCGTCCCACATCCCGCCCGCCGGGGCGTAGAGCCCCCAGTGGATGAACATCCCGAGTCGCGCATCGCGCCACCACGCCATCCGCTCGTCGCGACTCTCGGCCAACCGTGCGAGTTCCTGCTGCTCATCGATCGGAGTCGGGGGCTCGGCGACGCGACCCCGAGCCCCCGGGGCGACGATCGGCGTGGCCTTCCCGCCATCTTGCGTGAGGGCCAGCATCGCCCGGCCCATGCCGTCGCCGATCAGGTAGTACGTCTCGGCGTTGGTGTTCCAGTGATAGCCCTGCCCCGAGGGCGACTCCGACTGATCGCGCCAGAAGTCGCGGGTCGGCACGAACGCCACGGTGCCCTTGAACTCGGGCTTCTCGGCGACCGCCTTCTGTGCCGCCATCAGCGACAACGCCCGCGGGTGCGACTCGGTCGGTCCGGTCATGCCGGTCTCGGCGATGACGACCGGCAGGTCAGGGGCCTCCATCGCCTTCCGGATGTCGCGGATGAAGTTCGCGAGGTTCGTCTCGTACGCGTCGTTGAACTCCTGATTGACGCGGTCGTTCCAGCCCTGATGCCAGCCGAACCCGGCGAGTTCGACCTCGCGATCCGCAAGATCCGGGAACAGGTCGCCGATCGACGCAAGCGCCTTCCGCGACTCCTCGACGAGCATCGTGTACTCGGGGCCGACCTCGCCGCCCGAGCTCGGCGGCCGGAACTCCTTGCCGATCGCCTTGCCCCCCCACGCGATCTTCACGAGCACCACGGGTTCGTCGATCGCGTCACCGACCACGGTTCCGAAGCCGAGTTCGGGGCCGATCTTGTTCTCGTCCGCGCCGAAGCCGGGACGCAGTCCCCCCTGTCGGCCGAGAAACCAGATGTCCACGTCGTCGCGCTCGATCCAGCGACCGGTGTCGTCGCGCAGGTGCTTGTACGCGGACTTCCGCGGCGATTCGTGCACCAGCCATTCGAGCGATCCCTTGCCGTCGTTGCGATCGGGCCGCGACTCGATGATCCCGTGACCGACCATGTTCGACTGGCCCGCGAGGATGAAGACCTTGACGGGGCCGGCGTCGCCGAACGCGGCGAGGGGTTCGAACTGCATGAACCAGGCGACGAGAACGAGCACCGCCGGTCGAACGAGGTTCATGGTCATGGCCGACTCTCCGCAAAGGGGGTTTGAGGGGGATCCCACCGACCGTCGGCCGACCGGGGTCAGGTCGGCGGCACGCGATCGGCCAGCACGTGATAGTGCGGATCCTCGCTGATGTCCACCTCGACCAGATCGCCCGCCCGGTCGAGGAGTCGGCGACAGTCCTCGCTGAGGTGCCGCAGGTGCACCCGCTTGCCGACCGCCTGATAGCGATCGGCGAGGGCGTTGATCGCCTCCAGCGCCGACTGGTCGTAGACGCGGCTGAAGTAGAAGTCGATCACCACCTCCGCAGGGTCGCCCTGCGGATCGAAGAGCTCGCGGAATCGGCTCACCGTGCCGAAGAAGAGCACGCCGTGGAGTTGATAGACCTTCTGCCCGCGTTCGTCGACCGAAACATCGGCGATGAGATGCTTGCTCTTGTTCCACGCGAAGACCAGCGCCGACAGGGCGACGCCGACGAGCACCGCGGTGGCGAGGTCGTGCATGAAGACCGTGTAGAGGGCGACCACCAGCATGATCACGACCTCGGGAAGCGGGATCCGCCGCCAGGTCTGCAGCGTGGTCCACTCGAAGGTGCCGATCACCACCATGAACATCACGCCCACCAGCGCCGCCATCGGCACCGCCTCGATCCAAGGCGCCAGGAAGAGGATGAAGACGAGCAGCGTCAGGGCCGCGGTGATTCCGGAGAGACGACCGCGGCCACCCGACTTCACATTGATGAGCGACTGCCCGATCATCGCGCAACCGCCCATGCCCCCGAGCGCACCGCAGGCGACATTCGCGACGCCCTGCCCCACGCACTCGCGGTTGCCGTTGCCCCGGGTCTCGGTGAGCTCGTCGATCAGGGTCATGGTCATGAGCGACTCGATGAGCCCGACGCCCGCGAGGATGAGCGAATACGGAAGAATGATCCACAGCGTCGCCGCCTCGAAGGCGGGAAGCTCGAAGCTCCACCATGCCGGACGCGGAAGCCCGCCCGCGATGCCGACCGTCGAGGTGTCCACCGCGTCCGCGGCCGCCCGCCGCTCCGCCACGGTGAGCGGCGCGATCGTCCCCGCCTCGGCGGCGACGACCCGCATGCCCTCGGGGAGCGTGGCCTGCGCCGCGGCGATCGCCTCGGCCGCCCGCTCGCGTTCCGCGGACGCCACCGCCGCGGCCCGCGTCTTGTCCACCAGCATGTCGCCGACGGTCAGCATCGGCTTGGGGGCGGCGTCGGCCCCTGGGTCGGCCTCGGCCCCGCCGCCCAGGCCTCCGTTGATGAAGAAGGCCGCGAGCGACACGACAAGGATCCCGGCGAGCGACGAGGGCACCGCCCGGGTCAGTCGCGGCAGGAAGGCGATGATCGCCATCGTCAGGAGCACCATGCCCAGCATCAGCCACAGCCGCGACCCGGTCAGGAACGCCATCGTGCCGTCCGCCCCGAGGGTCTTGAAGCTCCCGATCTGCGCCAGCAGGATCACCACCGCCAGCCCGTTGACGAACCCGAGCATGACCGGGTGCGGCACGATGCGGATGAACTTGCCCATGCGAAGCAGGCCGACCGCGATCTGAATGAGCCCGCAGAGCACCACCGCGGGGAACAGGTAGCCGATCCCGTGCCGGGCGACGAGCGAGACCACCACCACGCCCATCGCGCCGGTGGCCCCCGAGATCATGCCGGGCCGGCCGCCGAGGATCGAGGTCAGCAGGCAGATGATGAACGCGGCATGCAGTCCGACCAGCGGCGGCACGCCCGCGAGAAAGGCGAAGGCGACCGCCTCGGGCACCAGCGCCAGGGCGACGGTCAGGCCCGAGAGGATGTCCGCCTTCGGCGACCCGCTGAGCCCGGAGCGAAGGTCGAGTTCACGGTGCCCGATGGGGATGAAGGGCGGGAGATGGACGGTGACCTGGGACATGATGCGGCCTGGGGGGACGGTTCCGACGGGTGCGGGCGTCGGAGGTCGGTACCCGCTCCCACCACCGCCGTCTGGCGACGCCGTGCCGTGAGCGGACGGGATGAACCGGATGGTCGAGGCGGACGGAACCGGGAGAGACGTCGTCGCGAGCGGAAACCTCGAAGTCGCGGGATCCGACGACAGGCGTCCCGCGAGGTGTCGCGAGGCCATCGGTTCCGGTGTCCAGAGGGGAGAATCGCGGATCCTAGTCGTTCCCACGATCGCCTACAAGGATGCGCTCGTGAGCCGGCCTCTGCGGTAGGTTGAACACGTCCGATCCCTGCCACTCCACTCCGGAACGCCCCGATGCCCGCCACACACCGCATTCACCGCCACCTCGCCCGCGCGATCGCCCTGACCCTCACCGCAGTCGTGACCATCGCCGCCGACGCATCCGAGCCTCCGTCGTCGCTCCGTCCTGTGCCCCGCGACAACGCCGGCGCGATCGCGCGGCAGGACGAGTGCATTCGTCGCGCGACCGAGAGCACGCCGACCCGCGTGCTCTTCGTCGGCGACTCGATCACGCAGGGCTGGGAAGGCGCCGGTCGCGAGGTGTGGGCGAAGGCGATCGCTCCGCTCGGCGCCCTCAACCTCGGCAACTCCGGCGACCGCACCGAGCACGTCCTCTGGCGACTGGAGCAGGCGCCGCTCACACGGTTGACGCCCGAGCACATCGTGCTGCTCATCGGCACCAACAACCTCGGTCACGGCACGAGCACCGCGGAGGAGACGTTCGCGGGCATCCGTGCCGTCGCGACCATGCTCCACGAGCAGTGCCCCGACGCCGACATCCACATCCTCGACATCTTCCCCCGCGGCGAGACCATGAACCCGATGCGGGGCGACATCTGCCAGATCAACCAGGCCCTGCGGGCGTGGGCGTCGTCGGCGAACCAGGCCATGGCGGACGCGGGCCGCCCCGCGCGATTCCACCTGAACCCCCTCGGCGACCGCTTCGTGGCGACCGACGGCCGGATCCCGAAGACGATCATGCCCGACTTCCTGCATCTCTCGCCGCGGGGCTACGAGATGTGGGCCGAGGCCATCGTCCCGACGCTGCAGTGATCGGGCACTGTTTCCAGGAGCGACCGATGCCGCGACCTTACCTCCTGTCGATCGTCGCCGTGTGCAGTGGCGTGGCGCTGGCCGCACCGGCCACCTCGGCCCCGCCGGATCACCTCGTCGATCCGTCGCCGTTCGTCGCCCACGCCGCCCGCAGCGACGACGGCCGCGAGCTCGTCCTCGACAACGGGCTGCTCCGCCGAACCTGGCGGCTGACGCCGAACGGCGCCTGCGTCGGCTACGACAACCTCGTGACCGGCGAATCGATGCTGCGATCCGTCCGGCCCGAGGCCCGGGTGACGATCGACGGGGTCGCGCATGACCTCGGCGGCCTCGCCGGACAGCCCAACCACGCCTTTCTCCTACCCGAATGGCTCGACGCGATGACCGCCGATGCGGGCGCGATGCGGCTGGTCGATGTCGAGATCGGCGAACCCGAGGAGCGCCTCGCCTGGAATCGTCGCCGCCACGCCGCCCCGGATGCGGTGTGGCCGCCGAAGGGCGTCTCGATCGAAATGCGATACGCGATGCCGACCGACGACGGCATCGAGGTCACGGTCCACTACGAGATGTTCGACGGCATCCCCGCGATGTCCAAGTGGATCACCGTGCACAACGGCACCGACCGCGAGATCACCGTCGATCGGATCACGGTCGAGGAACTGGCGATCGTCGAGCACGCCAACTGGGTCGAGTTCCGCGAGGGCGTGCCGCTTCCGCGGCCCGAGTCGCTCCACGTCGAGACCGACTTCGCCTTCGGCGGCTTCAACCCGGAGAACGCGAACCGCCACGTCGTGCACTGGCGGACCGACCCGCTGTTCACAACGCAGGTGAACTGGGCGAAGCAGACGCCGTGTCTGCTCGTGTGCGAACCGAACCGTGGCCCGGCACAGCGGATCGTCCCGGGCGACACCTTCGAGAGTTTCCGGGTGTTCGAACTCGCCCAGGACGGCGATCGCGAGCGTCGCGGACTCAACCTTCGACGCATGTACCGCACCGTCGCCCCGTGGGTCACCGAGAATCCGATCACGCATCACCTGCTGACCAACGATCCCGATCGCGTCATGACCGCGATCGACGAGGCGGCCGAGGTCGGCTTCGAGGCGATCATCCTGAGCTTCGGCAGCGGCTTCAACATGGAGAACCGCGATCCGGCGTTCCTCGCCCGCTGGAAGGAGGTGGCGGATCACGCCGAGTCGAAGGGAATCGAACTCGGGTGCTACTCGCCGTTCTCCTCGCGGGGCGTCGGCGCCGAGCACATGATCGTCCCGCCCAAGGGTGCGTCGCCGACGCACGGCCGGTGTCCGGCGGTGACGAGCGACTGGGGTCTTCAGTGGCTCGACACCATGCGGGGCTTCTACGACGCGACGGGCTTCGACCAGTTCGAGAACGACGGTCCGTACCCCGGCGATGTGGACGTCACGGCGCGGCCGCCGCTGCAGCAGGGCGAGCTCGACTCCCGGTGGGTGCAGTGGGATCTGACCCGCGACCTCTATCGCGACCTTCGCGCCGACGGCGTCTACATCAACGCCCCGGATTACTACTACCTGAACGGCAGCAACAAGTGCGGCATGGGATACCGCGAGGTGAACTGGTCGCTGCCGCGGGCGCATCAGGTGATCCACACGCGGCAGAACATCTACGACGGGACGTGGACGAAGACGCCGAGCATGGGCTGGATGCACGTCCCGCTCGCGCAGTACCACGGTGGCGGCGCCGCGGCGACGATCGAGCCGCTGCGCGAGCATCTCGACCACTACCAGCGGATGCTGGAGTCGAATCTGGCCCTCGGCGTGCAGGCGCACTATCGCGGACCGAGGCTGTTCGACACGCCGGAGACCCGCGATCGCGTGACGTCGGTCGTGGACTGGTTCAAGCGATACCGCGACATCCTGGAATCGGACGTCGTGCACGGTCGCCGCGCCGACGGCCGCGACCTCGACTGGATGCTGCACGCGAATCCCGCGCTCCAGACGCCCGGCATGCTCGTGGTCTTCAACCCGCTCGACCGCGAGGTGACGCGGACGCTTCGGGTGGACCTGCACTACACGGGGCTCGACGAGGCCGCGATCGTCAGCGCGTCCCACGCCGATCCGGTGCGGCACGAGGTCGGACGAGACGGCACCATCGAGCTCGAGGCGACCGTCGCCCCGGGAGCGATGGCGTGGTGGACGATCCGCGGCGTGGAGTGACCGTCTCATGGCCGAACGCCACGCACCGGATGGGGCTGCATCGCGGCCGCTCGACCGCGGGGGTCCGCGGCGGATGGCGATGCTGGGCATCGCGATCAACGCCGCGCTTGCGGTGGTGAAGTTCGCTGCGGGTGTCGTCGGTCAGTCGTTCGCCCTGGTCGCGGACGCGGTCGAGTCATTGGTGGACATCGCGGGATCGGCGGTGGTCTGGTCGGCGATGGCATACGGCGACCGGCCGCCGGACGCGGAGCATCCCTTCGGTCACGGCCGCATGGAGGCGGTGGCAGGTCTGGCGGTGGCGGGATTGGTGATCGTCGCCGGCGGCGGGATCGGGGCCGAGGCGATCCACGGTCTCGGGGACGGCGAGGCGGCGACCGTGCCGGCGCCCTTCACGCTCGGCGTGCTGGCGATGGTCGTGGTCGTGAAGTGGCTGCTGGGACGGGCGGCGACCAGAGCCGCCCGCGAGGCGGGAGGCAGCAGCGCAGGCACCGCCGATGCGTGGCACCACCATGCCGATGCGATCACCTCGGGGTTCGCGTTCGCGGGCATCTCGGTCGCGGTGATCGGCGGCCCGGCGTGGGCGGCGGCCGACGAGGTGGCCGCCCTGCTCGCGGCGGTGGTCATCGTGGTGAACGGTCTGCGGCTCGGGCGAGAGCCACTGCAGGAACTTCTGGACAGGCACCATCCGGAGGTGGCGGAGGCGGCGGCCGGGATCGCGTTGACGGTGCCGGGGGTCGAGGGAGTCGAGCGGTGCGAGGCGAGGCGGTCGGGCCGCGGGCATCGGGTCGTGATGCACGCGGAGGTCGATCCGTCGATGCCGGTCGAAGAGGCGCACCGGATCACGGGGCGGATCAAGGCGGCGATCACCGACGCCAGGGATGACGTGGATCATGTGCTGGTGCACGTGGAACCGGCGACGAGGCCGAGGATGACAACCGTACCGACTGAACCGACCGGCGTGAGCGGCGGCAGCCAGGGCTGAAGTCGGAGAACACCGAGAACGCAGGTCGGTCCTGATTCAGGACACCCGATTCGGGACAGGCACCGACCGCACCCGATTCGGGACAGGCACCGACCGAACCCGGGACAGGCACCGAGCGCACCCGATTCGGGACAGGCACCGACCGAACACCCGATTCGGGACAGGCACCGACCGCACCCGATTCGGGACAGGCACCGACCGAACCTGTCGCCAATCCGCCTTGGACTGCGGGCCGTCGCCTGTGGCATGACGCCATCGGCAGTCGGCGGTAGTCGGTGCCTGTCCCCAACCCTCCCGGGACAGGCACCGACCGAACCTCGATTCGGGACAGGCACCGACCGAACCTGCCGCCAATCCGCCTAGGACCGCGGGCCGTCGCCTGTGGCATGACGCCATCGGCAGTCGGCGGTAGTCGGTGCCTGTCCCCAACCCTCCCTTGTCCCCAACCCTCCCCAACCCTCCTCCCCCTGCGTCCACGGGCATCCCAGGCCCGATCCCCCCAAACGATCGCTGGCCGAAGAATGCTCGGATCCCGGTGGACCCAGGCACCGTTCGGCGTACGGTTCATGACAGACACATCGGTCGAAAATTCGACGTTCGATGTATCACCGGACGTCGATGATGATTCCTCATGGCATGTCTCTTCGACGATTCCTCGGGCCGTTCGCATGACCGACATCCGACACCAACTCCGCCGCCTCGCCATCTCGCTGCTCTCCGCAGCAGCGATCCTCACCTCCGCCCAGAGGGTGGCCGCCCAATCGCCCACCTACGCAGTTCAGGACCATGGCGGTGAGTTGGCGCCGGGAAGTTCCAGTTTCGCCCACGCCGTGAGCGAGGATGGCGACGCGTGCGGCGAGGCCTGGGTCGGAGCGACCCGCGTTCCCTTCTTCGGCAGTTACGAGCACGGCCCCATCGCCTTGACGGTGCCGGCGCCGTTCAATCAGGGCCGCGCCTTCGATCTCACCGATCGGGATACCGACGGCATCGTGACCGTCATCGGCGTCGTCAGCGACTCCTTCTATCAGGAGACCGGCGATCGAGGCATCTGGTGGACCGTCTCGACCGTCACCGGCGAGGTGATCAGCCACGGCCTCATCGATCCCCTCCCCGGCTTCGCCGAAGTGACCATCGTCGCGATCAACAACGACCGCGTGATCGTCGGCCGGTCGAGTGCACCCGGTCTCCAGCAGATGGTCCATCGGCTCGAGGACGGAAGCACGACGCCCATCGACTTCCCGGCGACCATTCAGGATCTCAGCGACACCGGGTGGATCTGCGGCGGTCACTTCCGAGGCCGACTCGACGGCGGGATCGAGAACACCGGCTGGCCCCGAGAAGCGAGCGGCGCTTCGCTGACTGCGATCAACGATGCGGGCGACGCCAGTGCCGTCGCGAACATGCCCTACACCGATGGTGCCGGGTGGTTCGTCAACGGCATCGCCCGATTCGTGGACGACACCTGGCATCTCATCGCCGCCAACAGTCGATTCGACGCCGCCTTGGACATCAACTCCCACGGCGATCTCGTCGGCGCGATGGGAGCCTCGGCCGCCGTTCGCCCCGTCGTCTACCTCGCAGAGCCGGGCGTACTCCGGCTCGTCAACGATCTCATCGATCCGACCGAGCAGTTCATCGCGAACAGCGTCTCCGCAATCAATGATCTAGGCCAGATCGCCGTCGGCGGAACGGCGGCGGTTCTCACCCCGCTCGGCCGAATGATCATCCCCGGCGATGTGAATGGCGATGCCCAGGTCGAGGCCGCCGACCTCTGCACATGGCGATCCTCACCGATCGATCTCGACGGCGATGGCGATGCGGATGCAGAAGACGAGATCTGGCTCGTCGTCCGTCTCGAGTCGCTCGGGATCACGGTGTCGGACTGCAACCTCAATGGCGTCCCCGACGCCTGCGATCTCCTGGACGGCAGCAGTGCCGATTGCGATGGGAACGGCGTTCCCGATTCGTGCCAGCCCGACTGCGACGCCGATGGCGTTCCCGACGCCTGCGAACCCGACTGCAACGACAACGGCCGTCCCGACGACTGTGATCTCGAGGATGGTTCAAGCGACGACTGCAACGACAACGGCGTTCCCGACGAGTGCGACGGGGCGAACACCGTGATCGCGACCTCGAACCTCACTGAACCGATCCCGCTCTTCGAGGGCATCCCGGTGGAACACACGATCCGCATCGACGACTCCGGCGCGATCGCGGAACTCAGGATCTCGCTCCAACTCGACTACCGAGTCGGCCAGGTCGAGGTCCGACTCCACCATGCCGGCGTCGTGTCGACCCTCATCGAACGCCCGGGTGTCTCCTCAAGCAATGCCTTCGGATACTCGAATCTCGGATATCGCATCACCCTCGCCGACGATGGCGGGTC
>JAUIHC010000392.1 GCA_030432455.1 Phycisphaerae bacterium
GTGGCCGACGAGATTCGGGCCCTCGAGTCGATCGACCACCCCGGCATCGTGCGGGTGCTCGACGCGGATCTCGACGCCCGACGCACGAATGCCCGCGAACCGTGGATCGCCATGGAGTTCATCGACGGCGCTCGAACCATCACCGAGCACGCCCTCGACCTCCCGGCGACCGACCGACCGATCGAGTGCGTCCTCGACCTGATCGATCAGGCCATGGCCGTGGTCGCCGCGGTGCACGAGGCCGGCGTGGTTCATCGCGATCTCAAGCCCTCGAACCTGCTCGTCGATGCGAGCGGACGGGTTCGACTCATCGACTTCGGCGTTGCCCGACTTCAGGGCATCCACGCCGAGGGCCCGACGCTCTCGATCGACCGCACCCGCGAGGGTGATCTCGTCGGCACGCCGGCGTACATGGCGCCGGAACAGGTCGATTCGGCGCTCGGGCCGATCTCGACCGCGACGGACGTACACGCGCTCGGTGTCCTGGCGTATCGCCTGCTCACCGGACGCCTGCCCTACGCGATCGGCGAATCGCTGCTCTCCGCGGCACAGGCGATCCGGTTCGTGCCGCCGCGCGATCTATCCGCACTCGCGCCCGCTCTCCCACGTCCGATCGTCGAGTTGCTGCACCGCGCCCTGGCAAAGCACCCCGACGATCGTCCCGCGGACGCCGGCGCTTTCCGCGCTGCACTCGCGGCCGCCCGCGACCCGCACCCGCCCGTCACTCCGATCGTCTCGACCCGACGCCGCGACACCCGGGCCGTCGCCGCGTCGTTCATCGTCCTCGCCGGAGTCACCGCGATCGCGGCGCTCCGACCCGATCCCGGAACGGTTCCGGGAAGAACCGAGGATCGTCCCCCGTCCGGCCCGGACAATCCCGCGACCACGAGTGCGGGAGATGGAGTTGAAGAGATGAACAGAACACTGGCCGCGGCCTCCATTGCCGCAGCACTCACCGCAACCACGCAGGCGTCAGACATTCATGTGCCGGCGGACTATCCGACCATTCAGGCGGCCCTCGATGCATCCGTCAATGGTGATGTGATTCTCATCGCCCCCGGAACCTACACCGAGGAGATTGTGATTCCCAACGATCGCGATCTCACAATTCGATCAACCAGCGGTCGAGATGTGACCATGCTCTCAGGTGGTCGCTTCCACAAGATTGAAGTGGCGGATGAGCCGACCCTTGGACGTCTGACGGTGGAGGGTCTCACCTTCAACGGACTTCGTGGCAACTTCGGGGAGATTGCCAGGCTGGCCTTGAGATCGACGGTGGAGTCTCCCACGGTTTTTCGAGACTGCGTGGTTCAGAGCGGGAGCAAGCAGGAGTTCGTCCATGCGGTCATCGAGGACTGCGAATTCGCTGGAAACTCCTTTCAGCACTGGGGACCGACGCAAGCGAGCTTCGTCGATGTCCGTCGATGTCGATTCCATGGGAACTCCACCTACAACAGTGGTGCCGTGCACTGCTGGGCGGGCGAGAACACGTTCGAAGACTGCATCTTCGACGGTAACGGTTCAAGCCGAATTGGTGGCCTGAGCATCTTGAACGGCTATTCCATCATCCGCCGTTGCGAATTCAGAGACAACAATGGATCGAACAGTGATGCGATCGGTGTCTGGGCAGGCGACATCCTTGTCGAAGATTGTGTATTCGAGGGCGGTTCACCCGCAGTGACTGGAAACATCGATGGCAACGGAGGCACCTCGGTGATATCCGGCTCAACCATCTGCGGAGGTGTTCTTGCCAACGGACCCTGGACCGATGCGGGTGGAAATCACATTCTTGAGAGTTGCGTTGGTGAAGACTGCGACAGAGACGGCGTCGTGGACTGGATCGCAACGACCCTCGGTCTGGTCACCGACCTGAACGGCGACCTCGTCCCGGATAGTTGCGAGTGCGTCGGCGACATCACTGGAAATAGCCAGGTCGACGCCGCCGACCTCGGCATCCTGCTCGCGGTCTGGAACACGGCGGGCAAGAGCAACCCGGAGGCCGACATCAACGGTGACGGGACCGTGAACGCCGCCGACCTCGGGCTGCTGCTCGGCAACTGGGGGCCGTGTCCGGAGTGATCGACGGGGCGGTTCCAAGCGCCACCGACTCGAACAACCGACAGGCGACATTCCATCGAAGGAATGTCGCCTGTCACAACTTCTCGGCCGTCGTCTGGTCCCGAGGTGTCGGGACGTGGTGGGCTTTTCAGCGACGGCGTCGTCGGGCGGTGAGGCCCATGACCGAGAAGCCGGCGATCACGGCCGGGCCGGGAACGACGGGAGTCGAGTACGACTGGCCGACGCCGGTGAAGAGATCGGTACCGTTGCCGCTCGACGCCGTGGCGGTGATGCGGAACGTCGTGGTCGGCGAGAGACTCCAGCTTCGACCGCCGCTCAGCGCGAACTCGACGGTTCCCGAGGCGGTGCCGCCGGTCGTGAAACCGCCATTGTCGAAGAAGATCACGATCTGATCACTGTTGTCCGAGTACGCCTGCGCGTCGATGCGGACGACCGACGAACTGCCGCTGCCGTTGGTCACCGCGAACGCGGACTGGTTCGACATGAACCACTCGTCCGCCGACGTCGGCATCCAGTCGCTGCCGTCTTCGGCCGAGATGCGGATCTGCGTCATGGTGCCGTAGGCGAGCGTCGGCATCGTGCCCGACATGGTCATGCGGAGCGAGTTCGAGGTCATCGTGAACTCGCTCAGCACGAGGCCGGCCTGGGCATTGGCGGCCAACGCCACGATCGTGGCGAAGGGAAGGGACATACGACGCATCTCACTCTCCTTGATCAGGGATGCTGGGGAACTCAACCTCCGCGACACCACGCCGGGGGGGGGAGTCACCCTCGCAGGAACGCCTCCGGATCTCTACGAAGGATCGGAGATCGGGCGAATTCGGTGTCGTCGTGTCCACCGATCGGGGGACAAGACGACCGGTTTCGGCGCCAGCGACTCCCCCGATCACCGAGCCCGCCTCCCGATGGTCGTACCCTGATGCCTCTCAGGAGACGCCATCGTGGCCGCGATCAGACTCGACATCCGAAGCAAGGGCGTCCCGGAGTGTCTGGCCCGCATCGATCGATTGACCCTCTGGGAGCTGCTGCGTCGTTTCGATCGCCCCGTCGAGGTGAAGGATCTCGCCCGCCTCGGCGATCGGTCATCCGATCAGGTGCAGGAGGCCCTCGACGACCTGCTCGCCATCGGCGTCGTCACCCGGGTTCCCGCCGGTCGCGGACGCCGCACGCGATGGCGGACGACCGGAGACTCGATCGT
>JAUIHC010000007.1 GCA_030432455.1 Phycisphaerae bacterium
GCCGCCGCCGCGTCGATGGCGCCGGCGAACCGTCGAAGCAGCGCGGCGTGGCGGGCCGTCGCGCCCTGACGCTCGCGAATGCGGGCCCGCCCTCGCTCGATCATGCTCGTGCGGGCCGCGTCGTCGGCGAGAAGCGTTCCGATCGCCGCGCCGAGTCCGGCATGATCGACGCGACGAATGCCGCCCGCCTCGCCGAGATCATCCGCGATCACCGCGAAGTGCCGACAATCCGGCCCGACGATCGTCGGCTTCCCGAGCGCGACCGGCTCGATCATGTCGCTGCCCCCCAGATCGACGAAGGTCCGACCGATGACGACGACATCGGCCAGTCCGTACGCCGCGCGAAGCTCGCCGATCGTGTCGAGCAGGTATCGACCGGTCTCGGATCCTCGGTCGCCACGACTGCGACGGACGCAGCCGGGAAGATCCCGCGCCGCCTCGTCGAACCACTCCGGCTTTCGAGGCGCACAGAGCAGTTGCACGCCGTCGGGCATCGCCTCGCGCAGCAGCGTGTGCTCGCCGGGGGCGGTGCTCCCCGCGACCACCAGCGGCCGCGTGCGGTCGATGCCGAGCGACTCCGCGAGCTCGTCCGCTCCGGGCACCGCATCGGCGATCCGGGCGGTGTCCCACTTCATGCTGCCGGTGACCTCGATGCGGTCCGGCGACACGCCGACCGCTCGGAAGCGCGACGCATAGGTCTCGTCCTGGCACGCCACCATCCGGAGCGGCGAGAACAGCCAACGGGCGACTGCGGGAACGCGCCGGTACCGCCCGAAGCTCCGCTCGCTCAACCGTCCGTTGACCACCGCGACCGGGATGCCGCGGCGACGGCACGCCTTCAGGAAGTTCGGCCAGACCTCGAGTTCGACCAGACCGACCGCGTCGGGTCGCACCCGATCGAGCAGTCGCCGCACGGCGGCGGTCGAGTCGAACGGGAAGCGGACCACGGGGCACCGCCCGCGAAAGAGCGCCTCGGCTCGGGCGATTCCGGTGTCGGTCATCGCCGCGACCACCGGTTCGACCGCGTGCGGGCCGTCCATGAGCGTGTCCACCAGCAGATCGGTGGCGTTCACCTCGCCGACCGACACCGCGTGCAGGAGGATGCGCGGCCCTCGTGCGGGAGGCAGGTCGTCCCCCCGACCGAACCGCGCCGACCAGTCGGTGCGCAGCAGTCCCGCCCGCGCCATTCGTGGAAGCAGGACCGGGGACGCCGCGGTCGCCGCGACCGCATAGGCAAGATCGACGAGGTTCGGCACGATGAGTCAGCCCGCGCCGGTGGATCCGAGATTGCGGAGCAGGCCGAGCATGAACGTCGGCGAGTTCACGCCGTGGCTCAGGTTGGCGATGCGACCGTCGGCGCCGACGTACACGAGCTTGGGGATCGTGTTCCTGGTGTCGAGCGGGGCGATCGCGGCTCGGAACTGCGGGGTGACCATGAACTCCAGCATCCGGGGGCCGTCGCCCTTGGCGAGATACGACCTCACGACCGCCGGGCCGCCCTCGTCCACGCTCACCCCGACGAGCGTGGCGACCTGCGAGAGCTCCGTCTCGTGCTGCTTGATGATGGATCGCACCTTGCGGCAGGGGCCGCACCAGGTGGCCCAGACCTCGATGAGCATCGGCTTGCCGGCATGCTCGGCGAGCGTGGCGGGCTGCCCGTCGAGATCGAGCAGCGGGACCGCGAACATGCCGGTCGCCTCGACGACCGCGTCGGAACCCGCGGGTCCCGGACTCGGTTCGGTCTCGGCCTCGCCCGCGGTCGCGACCGTCGCCGATCCGCCGGTGACCGAGGACATGATCGACGCACAGGTCGCGCAGGCTCCGGTGGTCCCCATGACCACGACGTAACCGGCGGCCACCACCGGGATGGCGAGGATCGCCATCGCTGTCTTGAGGATCGGCATCACGTCGTCTCCAATGGTCGGCTCGATCGAGGCGAAGGTGGCGTCACGCAGGTCACGAGAGGTCGCGTCCGCGGCCGAACCCCGACCCCGAACCCTGAGGATAGTCGGACGAACGCCCCTCCGACCTTCCATTCCGAGCGAGTCCACCGTCGTGATCGACGATGCCGGGCCGATATCCTCGCCGGATGCTCGATCGCGGTTCCGAATCCCCACGCTGGCAGATCCGGATCGACACCGGGGGAACCTTCACCGACGTCGTGGCCGAAGACCCGAGCGGCACCCCCCACCGCCTGAAGGTGCTCTCCTCGGGCCGCCTCCGGGCGAGATGCACGCCCACGGGATTCGAGGCGACGGTCCCCCTGCCTCTGCTCGTCGGTGCAGAGGTGCGACGGACCCGCGACGACTCGTCACTTGGACGACTGACTCCCGACGGCACCCTCGAAGGCATCGGTGCGATCGACGAGGTGGTCGATCTCGTGCCCGGCCTCGACGCCCCCCGGCTCGCCCTGCATCTGGTCACCGGCACCCCGATCGGTCGGCCGCTTCCCCCGGCCGATCTCCGACTCGCGACGACGCGGGCCACCAACGCCCTCCTCGAACGACATCTCGCCCCGACGGTGCTGGTCACGACCGAAGGCTTCGCCGATCTCGTCCTGATCGGCGACCAGTCGCGGCCGGATCTCTTCGCCCGCGACGTACGACCCCGGCGGCTCCATCCGGTCGCGGTCGTCGAGGCCCCGCGCGACGCCGGAGCCGATCCGGGCCCCATGCTCGATCGTCTCGATGCCGCGATCGCGACCCACGCCGCAGAGTCGATCGCGATCGCGCTGCTGCACGCCTGGCGCGACCCCGAACCCGAGCGCCGTCTCGCCGACGCGATCCGCACGCGACATCCGCACCTTCAGGTCTCGATCGGCCGCGACGTCTCCCCGGGGATCCGGCTCGTGCCTCGCACCCGTACGACGCTGGCGGATGCGGCCCTCGCCCCCGTCATGCGGCGGTTCATCGAGGCGGTCGGCCGCGAGGCCCCGGATCTCCGCACCCTCGTCATGACCAGCGGCGGCGGACTGGCGCCCGCCGAGGCGGTGCGGCCCTCCGAGACGCTCCTGAGCGGCCCGGCCGCGGGCGTGCTCGGCGCGATCGCCGCCGCCCGCGAGGTGACCGACGGTCCCATCGTCGGCTTCGACATGGGCGGCACCAGCACCGACGTCGCCCGGGCCGAGGGGCGGCCCGATCTTCGCGACGAGACCATCGTCGGCGACGCGACGGTCCGCCATCCCTCTGCGGATCTGCACACCGTCGCCGCGGGCGGCGGATCGATCTGCCGGGTCGTGGAGGATCGGCTCGAAGTCGGCCCCGAATCCGCGGGCGCCGATCCCGGACCGGCGTGCTACGGCGGCGGCGGCCCGCTCACCATCACCGACGTGAACCTGCTTCTCGGTCGCATCGATCCGGATCGATTCGGTGTGCCGCTCGACCTTGAGGCCGCCCGCGTCGCGGCCGAGACGATCGCCCGGGAGAGCGACCGTCCGCTCGACGCGCTCCTCGGCGGCTTCCGCGATCTCGCCGACGAGCGGATGGCGGAGGCGATCCGCACGATCACGATCCGCCGCGGGGTCGATCCCGCCGATCATCTGCTGGTCGCCTTCGGTGGCGCGGGCGGACAGCACGCCTGCGGCATCGCCGATCGACTCGGGATCGACCGCATCCTCGTGCCCGCCGACGCCGGGTTGCTGAGCGCCGTCGGACTCGGACACGCGGTCCGCGAGCGGGTGTGCGAGCGAACCCTGCTCGCTCGTCTGGGTGACGACGATCCCGCCGACCTCCTCGCCCCCGTGGAGGCCGAGGCGCTCGACGCGGCCCGAGCGATCGGGTGTCCCGCTCCCGTGGTGCGGCGCCGCCAGTGGCGTTGCCGCCTGCTCGGGCAGGACTCGACGATCGATCTCGACCTCGACGACGGCGTCGCCGCGCGACACGCCGCCGAGATCGCGCATCGCTTCGTCGCCGCCTTCGAGACCATCCACGGGCACGCCCCGCCCGACCGACCGATCGAGCTCGCCGGGGTTCGGGTCTTCGCGGGCGATCCCGACGCGACCGGCGAGATCGCGAGCCCGCCTCGATCCGCGGCCCCGCTCTCGGTCGGCGACCGGTCGATCGGCCCCGCACTCCTGCCCTTCGACTCCGGCACCGCGTGGATCGCCCCCGGCTGGACCGCGATCGGACGCCGCGACGGCGGCATGCTCGTGACCCGGGACCGTCCCGTCGCGATCCCGACGATCGACGGTCCCGCGGCCACCGAGATCGTCGCCTGCCGGCTCGAATCGATCGCCCGGGACATGGGCGAGACGCTGCGACGCACGGCCCTCAGTGTGAATGTCAGGGAGCGGCTCGACTACTCGTGCGGCATCGTCGATCGCGAAGGCCGTCTCGTCGTCAACGCCCCGCACATGCCGGTGCACCTGGGCGCGATGGGCGAGTGCGTGCGACGGGTGCGTGCGGTCCTCGACCCCGGTCCGGGCGACACCGTCCTCGTGAACCACCCCGCGTTCGGTGGGTCGCACCTGCCCGATCTGACCTTGGTCACGCCGGTCTTCGACGCGGCCGATCGGTGCATCGGATTCGTGGTGAATCGAGCGCACCACGCGGAGATCGGCGGGACGCGTCCGGGATCGATGCCGCCGGACGCCCGACGACTCGCCGAGGAGGGGGTCGCGTTTCCGCCGACGCTGCTCGTCCAGGCCGGCCGACCTCGCCTGCAGGAGATCGCGGCGCAGCTCCGAGACGCCCCGCATCCATCGCGTGCGGTCGAGGAGAATCTCGCGGACCTCGCGGCCCAGCTCGCCGCCAATCGACTCGGTGCCCGACGACTCCGCGCGCTCCACGACGCGGTCGGCGGCGATCGGTTCCACCGCGATCTCGACGCGCTGCGACGGCGGTGCGGACGGGCGATCGAGGACCTCGCCATCCGGCTCGACGGTCTCGATCGCACGGTGCGCGACGCTCTCGACGACGGGACGCCGCTCGTGGTGCGGGTCGTCGGTCGCGACGGCCGCATCCGCATCGACTTCACCGGCACCGGCGGCGTCCACCCCGGCAACCTCAATGCCCCGCCCGCGGTCACCCGCGCCGCAACCCTCTACGCCCTCCGGCTGGTGGCGGGCGAGCCGATTCCGCTCAACGAAGGCGTGCTCGATGTGGTGGATCTCGTCATTCCCGACGGCCTGCTGTCACCACGGTTCACGGGCGACCCCGACCGAGACCCCGCGGTCGCGATCGGCAACACCGAGACGAGCCAACGGATGGTCGATCTCCTGCTCGAGGCGTTCGACACGCTCGCGAACAGTCAGGGCACGATGAACAACCTGCTGCTCGGCGACGACGCGTTCGGCTACTACGAGACGATCTGCGGCGGCACCGGCGCGGGCCCCGACTTCGACGGCGCCGACGCGGTGCACAGTCACATGACCAACACCCGCATCACCGATCCCGAGGTGCTGGAGGTTCGGTATCCGATCCGCCTCGACCGCTTCGAGATCCGCCGCGGTTCGGGCGGCGCGGGCCGACACCGCGGCGGCGACGGGGTCATCCGGGCGATGACCGCGACCAGTCCGCTGCGGGGCTCGCTGCTCGGCCAGCACCGGACCGAAGGCCCGCGGGGACTGCACGGCGGTGGCGACGGCACCCCCGCCGTCGCGCGCATCGAGCGAGCCGACGGCCGCATCGAAGATCTGCCCGGCATCGCCGCCTTCGAACTCGACCCCGGCGATCGACTCGTCGTGGAGACGCCCGGTGGCGGGGGTTGGGGGATTGGGGGGTAGGAGAATGGAGAAGGCGGCATCAACGATGGTGGAGGCTCGGAACTCCGGTCATGCTCCATCATCGATGTCCCATGCTCCGTCTCACTCCGAATACTGAAACGGCGTGATCCGTGAGGCTCGGCCCGTTCCGGCTCGGAACTCGACCAGCGTGCCGCAGAGCCGCTCGTCGCCCTCGCCCATGTTGTACGGCGTGTGCACGCTCGTGCGCATGTGACGCAGCACCGGTTCGGGATCGCGGCCGATGATCGAGTCGAACGGGCCGCACATGCCGACGTCGGTCTGGAAGGCGGTACCGCCCCGCAGCACCCGGGCGTCGGCGGTCGGAACATGTGTGTGCGTGCCGACCGCCATCGAGACGCGACCGTCGAGATAGAACGCGACGGCGGCCTTCTCGGCGGTCGCCTCCATGTGCAGGTCGATGAGCGATCCCGCGACGCCGGGGTTCGCGGCGAGCACCTGGTCGGCGGTCTCGAACGGGTCGTTCGCGGGCAGCGACATGCCGACGCGGCCGAGCACGCTGAAGACGAGGAGTTCCCCGCCCCCGGCCTCTGCGGGCAGCGGGAGCCGGAACCAACGCTTGCCGGGGGCGTGGCTGGAAAGGTTGGCGGGACGGCTGATCGGCTCGCTCGGGTCCTCCAGCAGCGGGACCACCCGTCGGTCGCGGTAGACGTGATCGCCGAGCGTCACCCCGTCGATCCCGAGGCCACGGATCGCCTTGTAGAGATCGGGGGTCAGCCCCGAGCCGTTCCGCAGGTTCTCGGCGTTGGCGATGACCAGATCGGGGCGATGCTCGGACCGCATCCGGTCGATCGTGGCGGTCAGGATCCGTCGGCCGGGGGCCCCGTTGAGGTCACCAAGGAAGGCCACCCGGGCGAGCCGGGTGGCGGCGGAATCCGACGTCGATGGTGAGGACTGGATCGGCACGGGATCTTCACGGTACACTTCGCTCGTCGAGGTCGCCTTCGTGCGGGACCCAGTTCCGCCCCGGCCCGACGCCCGTGAGAATCCAGCAGTGGCAGACGCCGACGCCCGGTCGTTCCCGGCATCGGCGATCCACCCAGTCCGCCGCCGGCCCGCCGCCGGACGCGGACGCCCGGATGGCGTCCCTGTCGTGGTCGCACCCACGATCCGTCGGACGCTCCGGCTCGGAGTGATTCGCGTTGAAGCACAAGCCCGGTGAACGCGTCCGACATCCCGGCCGCCCCGAGTGGGGCATCGGAGAGGTCACCAAGGTCGAACTCATCACCCGCGACGGCAAGCCCGATCGCCGCGTCTGGATCCGGTTCCCCAACGAGGGCACCAAGACGGTCCTCGCGAGCGTGGCCGGTCTGGAGACGATCGAGGAGACGATGCCGACCGGCGACGGCGGCACGCTGCTCGATCGGCAGTCCCGCCACGAGACCGGCTGGCTCGGGGAGATCGCGAAGAACCGCCCCGAGGACGCGATGACCGCCCTGCCGGATCGGGCGACCGACCCGTTCCTGCCGGTCACCCGTCGCCTGCAGAACATCTACGACCTGTACCGCTTCAACCGCAACGGCGGCTCGCTCCTCGAGTGGGCGATCGCCCAGAGCGGTCTCGACGATCCGATGAGCCGCTTCAACCGCCACGAGCTGGAGCAGTTCTTCGATCGCTGGTCGTGGGAGCGGGATCGGGTGCTCGCCCGGACGATCGACGAGGGTCGCAAGGAGGGCATTCCGATCGACGCCCTGCTCCGCGATGCGCCGCCCTCGGCCCGCCGGGGCCTGAAGAAGGCCGCCCCCGCCCGCTGATCCGCCGACCTCTCCGGTCCGAGAACGCCGGCCCGACCGTCGCGCTCCGTCGCCGGTTCGGTCTGTGACGACTGCGCGATCCCCTGCACCGCCACCTGCCGTCGAAAGCCCGTCCGCGACTGGGACGGGGGTGATCTCGTGGCATCTGTTGGTCACGGTCGTCGAGCGATCGACGAACTCCCCACCAACGACTCGAAGACAGGAATTCAAGAGATGGACGAGCTGACCTTCCAGCGGAAGATGCAGGAGCTGATGGCCCGGATCAAGGCGATGCCCGAGACCGCGTCGCCCGCGGGCTCCGCGTCGGTCGAGCAGGCCGTCGATCGTCGCGAACGGATCAAGTCGTCCGTCGCGGAGCTCCAGGAGTCCCTCGACTACCTCCGACTGAGCGTCAAGTACCTCGTGTTCGACCTCGAGGCGACCCGCCGCGAGAACGCGTACCTCCGCCGGATGCTCGAACAGTCCAGCCGGGACGCCCAGCGCGACCTTCGCGATCCGGACGACCTCGATCACGGCCTCGACGAGGAACGCTTCGACTGATTTCTCTGCCCCCTTCCCGGGCACGACGACGTCGCGACCGTCGTCACACGCCCCGCCGTCGCGGTGGTTCCCCCCGCAGGGCCGATCCAGGCCGCGCCGAGACGGCACAACAGGAGACACGCCGGTCCCCTCCGGGGGCCGGCGTGTTCATGCGCCGATCTCGCGGCCCCCGTAGGATGCTCCGCGTGATCGCCGGGCACATCCGCAACATCCGCCGCTGGAACCAGATCGTCCGCGTCCTCGCGCGGCACGGCTTCACCAGCGTCCTCAAGGAGATCGGTCTCGGCGACATGCTGGGCCGCCTTCTCGACTCGGTCAGCCTCTGGAAGGAGGAGGCCGAGCTCATGCGGATGCCGACCGCGGTGCGCCTGCGGCATGCGATGGAGGAGCTCGGCCCCACGTTCATCAAGCTCGGGCAGGTGCTCTCCACCCGCCGCGACCTCGTTCCGGACGACTGGTCGAAGGAATTCGAGAAGCTGCAGTCCGACTGCCCGCGGGTCCCCTTCGAGGAGATCCGCGTCGTGCTGGAGCGGAACCTCGGTCCCGAACTCGACGAGCTCTTCCGGGAGATCGACGAGACCCCCATCGCCGCCGCGTCCATGGCCCAGGCCCACAAGGCGGTCACCCGCGACGGCCGCACCGTGGTGCTCAAGATCCTGCGACCGGGCATCCGCGAGACGATCGAGGGCGACATGGAGGCCCTGCGGTTCCTTGCCCGCCTCGCCGACGAGCACCTCCCGAACCTCGGCATCGATCCCATCGCGACGGTCGAGGAGTTCGCCCGCGAGCTCGACCGGGAGACCGATCTGGAGCACGAGGCCCGATCGACCGAGCGGCTGTCCCTGATGTTCGCGGACGATCCCAAGGTGTCGTTCGCGAAGATCGAGTGGAACGCGACGACCCGCGATGTCCTCTGCGAGAACCTGATCCACGGTCGCCTGCTCGTGAGTCTCGATCCCGAGGATCTCGCCCCGGACATCCGACGCGAGGTGGTCGTCAACGGCGCCCGCGCCGTCTTCCACCAGACCCTCGAGGCGGGGTTCTTCCACGCCGATCCGCATCCCGGCAACATCTTCGTCCACGACGACGGCTCGATCACCTTCATCGACTGCGGCATGACCGGCTTCGTGGACGAATCGACCCGCATGCGACTCGCGGAGATCGTCTACGGCGTGGTGCGGAACGATCCGGACATGGTGATGCGGGCGGCGCTTCTGGTCGCCGACGTCGATCAGGATGCGGTCGATCTCAAGGCCGCCCGAAGCGACGTGCAGCAGCTGGTCGCCCGATTCGTCGGCGTCCCGCTCGAACGCATCAACCTCGCCGACGTCCTCGACGACTTCTTCCAGACGCTCCGCAGACACGACCTGCGGTGCCCCGCCGACATCGTGCTGCTCATCAAGGCGCTCGGCACCATCGAGGGCGTCGCCACCCGGATGGATCCGAGCTTCGATCTGGTGGCCTTCACCCAGCCGTACATCGAACGACTGCTCAAGTCGCGCTTCAGCCCGCGGGCGGTCGCCAGACGCGTGCGGGAAGCGGCCCTCGAACTCGTGCACCTCGGCGAGGTGCTGCCGACCGAGATCGCGACGTTCCTGCGACGCGCCCGCCGGAACCGCCTGCGGGTCCAACTGGACGTGGTCGCGATCGAGGACCTGGTGGTCGGCGTCGAGGACGCGTCCGAGCGCCTGAGCTACGCGGTGCTGATCGCATCGCTGGTCATGGCAAGCAGCATTCTCGTGCTGGCGAGCAAGGGCGACGGCGTCGCCTTCTATCTCGGCATGGGCGGCTTCGTGGCGAGTGCGACGCTCGCGTTCGGCCTGATCGTCAACGGCTGGCGGCGGCGGCGGCGGCTGCGCCGGATGTCGCGACGGATGCGGAAGGCCCGCGGCGAGAAGAACGTCTGAGCACACCGCCATTCCGCGCCACGCGTGCTTGCGAGGCGCCCGGACCGTCCCTGCCAACACCACACGATTCCGCTCCCCCGTCTCCGGGGGCGCTGTCGCCGAAGGCGACTGAGGGGGCTCATGCGGGTCACGGCGACGCGACGCCCCGTCTCCTGCGCTCACCGTTGGCGTCAGGATTCCGGCAGTTCGGGGAGCGTTGGATCCGGCGGCACCGGCTCGCCCGCGATCGCGGCGGCGATCCTGGCGGCGTGGATGTGCGAGTTCTCGATGTAGACCGTGAAGCGGCCCTGCGTGCCCGCCACCGCGGTGCCCGCGACGAAGAGCCCCGGCACACTCGTCTCCATCGTGTCGGGATCGTGCGCCACCGCGCGTTCCTCACCCTCCAGCCGACACCCGACCGCCTCGAAGAGCGAGCCGTCGGCGTCGTAGCCGATCTGGCACAGGACGTCGTCCACCGCGATCGTCTCGATCGAGTCGTCGTGGAGGGCTCGCAGCCGCACGAAGCCCGGGCCGATCTCCGTCGGCACCGTGCCGAAGCGGGCGGCGATGAGTCCGCTGCGAAGACAGGCCTCGAGCTCCGGCCGGATCCAGTACTTGATCCGCGGGTACACGCCCTCGCCGCGATACGAGATCGTCACCTGCGCCCCCGCCCGCCAGAGCCGGATCGCCGAGTCGGCGGCGGAGTTGCGTCCGCCGACCACCAGCACCCGGCGTCCGAGTCCCCAGTGCGGTTCGCCGACCTCGCGATGCACATGCGGGAGATCCTCGCCGGGGATGCCGAGCCGCCGATGGCGGGCGGTGCCGCCGACCGCGAGCACCACCCGATCGGCGTGGATCGTGCGTGACAGTCCGGATCGGGTCGCGGTGCGGATGGTGAAGCCGCGGTCGCCTCGCTCGATCTCGGCCACCGACTCGAAGGTCCGGATCGGGAGATCGAACTGCCGCACCACCGCCCGCAGGTACGCCAGATACTCCTCGCGGGTCGCCTTCTCCTGCGACACCGTCTCGAGCGGCACGCCCGCGATCGCGATCCGCTCCGGTCCGGAAAACCATCGGATCGCGGGCGGGAAGTCCACGATCTGGGCACCGATCGGACCGCGATCGACCACCAGCACCTCCCGGCCTCGACGACGAAGCTCGACCGCGGTCTCCAGTCCGATCGGGCCGGCCCCGATCACGAGCACCTCGACGCGGGTCTCCGCGAGGTCGTCGAGGAACCGATCGGTCGAGGCGGTGGTGGTCACGAGTCTGTCGTTCCGAGGTGATTGGCGCGGCGTGACGGGGATGGTGGAGGATAGACTCGGCCTTGTGATGTCGCAGCCATCGTCAGATCGGTCGATGCCCTTCCCAAGGCGTTTCAGGTGTCGTGCCCTCCGCGCGACGCCGGCATTCAGCATCGTCCTCGCCGTCGCGCCGCTGGTCGCGGCCGCCGCCGCGCCCGCCGCCGCAGCCCCCCCGCCGTCCTTCAACCGCGACATCCGTCCGATCCTCTCGCGGTGCATCGCCTGCCACGGCCCCGATGCCGCGGCTCGGGCCGCGAACCTGCGACTCGACGATCGCGAAGATGCGATCCGCGACCGACGCGGCGGCGCGACGATCGTGCCGGGCGATCCCGACGCGAGCACGCTGCTCGAACGGATCACCAGCCACGATCCCGATCTGGTGATGCCGCCCCCGGGCGCGGGCGAGCCCGTCTCCGCGGAGGAGCGTGCGACGCTGCGGGCGTGGATCGCCGCGGGGGCGACCTACCAGACGCACTGGGCCTGGATCGCACCCGATCGTGATGCCACGACGCCCGACGCGGGCGGGGCGTGGGCCCGACACGATCTCGACCGCTTCGTCGCCGCCCGGCACGCGGAACTCGGACTCTCACCGGCCCCCGAGGCCGACCTCGCGACGCTCGCCCGCCGGGCGTCGCTCGACCTGACCGGACTCCCGCCGACGCTCGACGAGCTCGATGTTCTCCTCGCCGACGAGTCGCCCGACGCGTACGAGCGATTCGTCGATCGGCTGCTCGACTCGCCCGCCTTCGGCGAACGCTGGGCGCGGGTCTGGCTCGATGTCGCGCGGTACGCCGACACCAAGGGCTACGAGGCCGACCGCCGCCGCACGATGTGGCCGTGGCGGGACTGGGTCATCCGCGCCTTCAACGCGGACATGCCGTACGACCGCTTCACGATCGCCCAGCTTGCCGGTGATCTCCTGCCCGGCGGCACCGACGACGATGTGCTCGCCACCGCGTTCCACCGCAACACGATGACCAACGACGAGGGTGGCACGCGGGACGAGGAGTATCGCATGGCCGCGGTCATCGACCGCACCAACACCACGCTCGGGGCGTGGATGGGCCTGACCGCCGAGTGCTCGGTCTGCCACGACCACAAGTACGATCCGCTGACGAGCCCCGAGTACTACCAGGTGCTCGCCTTCCTCAACACCACGCAGGACGCCGACCGAAACGACGAACAGCCGCTCCTGCACTGGCTGGCGGCCGAGGACCGCGCCGCCCGCGCGGCGAGACTCCGCGACCGCGAGGCCCTCGATCCTGCAGCGGAGGCCACGACCGAACGGGTCGCCGAGATCGATCGCGAGATCGCCGCGATCGATGCTCGCGCGATCGCGGTCCCGGTGCTCCGCGAGCAGCCCGCGGACCAGCGACGCACCACCCATGTCCTCGGCAAGGGCGATTGGCGGAGCCCCGAGGCACCGGTCGAACCGGGCGTCCCGTCGTTCCTGCATCCGCTGCCGAGCGATGCCGCGGCGACCCCCGACCGCCTCGCCCTCGCCCGCTGGATCGTGGACGACCGCAATCCCCTCACCGCCCGGGTCCATGTCAATCGCGTCTGGGAGCGGCTCTTCGGACTCGGCCTCGTCGAGACGCAGGAGGACTTCGGCACCCAGGGCACGCCGCCCTCGAACCAGCCGCTTCTGGATCATCTCGCGGTGCGGTTCATGGACGACTTCGGATGGAGCCACAAGGCGCTCTGTCGCGAGATCGCCACCAGCGCGACCTACCGCCAGTGGTCGGCGACGACGCCGCAGACGCTCGCCGCCGATCCTCGCAACGAGCATCTCGCCCGCGGCCCCCGTTTCCGGCTCGAAGCCGAGGCGATCCGCGACGCGGCGCTGGTGGCCTCGGGACGGCTCTCGCGGACGATGCACGGTCCGCCGGTCTTCCCCCCGCAGCCCGACGGCGTCTGGCAGGTCGTCTACAGCGGCGACGCCTGGACCACCGCCGAGAACGAGGACCGCTATCGCCGGAGCCTCTACACCTTCTGGCGACGCACCAGTCCGCACCCCGCGATGACCACCCTCGACGCGGGCAGTCGGGAGACCTGCGCCGTGCGACGCATCCGCACCAACACGCCGCTCCAGGCACTGGTGCTCCTCAACGACGAGACCTCGATCGAGGCGGCGGGCGGACTGGCGTTGCGGATGAGCGGGACGACGCCGTCGATCGACGAGGCGATCATCCTCGGCTTTCGACTGGCGACCGCCCGGACGCCGGAACCCGACGAGATCGCGGTGCTCCGCGACCTGTACGACCGAACGCTGGTCGGATACCGGTCCAGCCCCGAGTCGGCGGCCGCGCTTCTGGAGAGCGCCCGGGTGACCGCGCCGGAGAACGGCGACGCCCCGGAGCTCGCGGCCCGCATCGTGCTGGCGAATGTCCTGCTCAACCTCGACGAGTTCGTGACCCGCGGCTGAGCCCGCCCTTCGAGAGCCTTCGACGATGACCGACCGACACGACGCCATCGAACGGGAAGTGCGACGAGAAGCCGAGCGAGCGTCGCTCCTGGGCACCACCCGCCGGGCGTTCCTCGGCCGACTCGGCACCGCCGGGATCGGCGCCCTCGGGCTCGGCTGGGCCGCGGCCGACGCGGGGCTGCGGGTCGGGAAGGACGCCTTCGGGGTCGGCGGACTGGACGGACTCGACCTCTCGCGTCCGCACTTCGCCCCGAAGGCCCGACGGATCATCTATCTGCACATGGCGGGCTCGCCGCCGCATCACGACCTGCTCGACCCCAAGCCCGCCCTGAACGACTGGAACGGGAAGAAGTGCCCCGAGGAGCTCCTCGATCCGGAGAACTTCGCGTTCATCAAGGGGCATCCCGAGATGCTCGCATCGCCCTACGGCTTCGCGAAGCACGGCGAGAGCGGCACCGAGATCAGCGAACTGCTGCCCGGACTCGCCCGCCACGCCGACCGGATCGCGGTCGTGCGGTCGATGCACACCGACCAGTTCAACCACGCCCCCGCCCAGTTGCTGCTCTACACCGGATCGCCGCGGCTCGGGCGACCGTCGATGGGGTCGTGGATCAGCTACGGCCTCGGCTCGGAGAACCGCGATCTTCCCGCGTACGTCGTGCTCGTCTCCGGCGGCAAGACCCCGAGCGCGGGCAAGAGCGTCTGGGGCAGCGGTTTCCTGCCGAGCGTGCATCAGGGCGTGCAGTGCCGGTCGAGCGGTGATCCGGTGCTCTTCACCCGGGACCCCGCGGGCATCGACCGCGGCACGCGGGGCGCGACCATCGACGCCCTCGCCGAACTCAACGCGATGCAGTGCGAACGGAACGGCGACCCCGAGACGCTCGCGCGGATCGCCCAGTACGAGCTCGCGTTCCGGATGCAGGCCGCGGTCCCCGAGACGATGGACATCTCGGTCGAGTCGCCCGAGACCCTCGAACGCTACGGCGCGACGCCCGGCACCGCGTCCTTCGCGAACAACTGCCTGCTCGCCCGCCGACTCGTCGAACAGGACGTCCGGTTCGTCCAGCTCTTCGACTGGGGCTGGGACACGCACGGCACCAACCCGAGCGACGACATCGTCAATCAGTTGCCGAAGAAGTGCCGCGAGACGGATCAGCCGATCGCCGCCCTGCTCGACGACCTCGCCGAGCGCGGACTGCTCGACGACACGCTCGTGATCTGGTCGGGCGAGTTCGGCCGCACCGCGATGAACGAACGCCGCAACGGCTCCACGCACCTCGGCCGCGACCATCACCCGCACTGCTTCAGCATCTGGATGGCGGGCGGCGGCGTCCGCCCCGGCATCGTGCACGGCGAGACCTGTGAGTTCGGCTCGCGAATCGTCCGCGACCCGGTGCATGTGCACGACCTGCAGGCCACGGTGCTGCACCTGCTCGGCTTCGATCACGAGCGCCTCATCCGACGCCATCAGGGCCGCGACTTCCGCCTGACGGACGTGCACGGCATCGTGGTACCGGGCCTGCTGGCCTGATCGTCGCTCGGCTCAGTCGCCCTTGACGACCTCGACGCGACGAGTCGAGACGTGGCGACCGACGAGCCTCGCCACCAGCACCGTGAGATAGAGCTGGCCGACCAGCGCTTCGAGGTTCGCCAGCGACCTGGCCATCTCGTTCTTCGGCGTGATGTCGCCGTAGCCGAGGGTGGTGATCGTCACCAGCGAGAAGTACGCCATCAGCCGGTCGGGGCCGAGCGAGCCGTCGTCGGCCTTGATGTCCGCCGGAATCCGGAACGCCCCGGGCTCGAGTTCGAGGATGATCGTGTACGCCACCGAGAAGACGCCGGCCATGAGCAGGTACACCGTGATCGAACCGCAGATCGTGTCGGTGTCCACCTCGTTCCGCGTGAAGATGTCGCCCGCGATGAGCAGGATGAGATAGCCGAGCAGCACCACCTCGGTGACATGCCCGGCCACCGCGAATCCGACCCGCAGATCCGGATCGACGACGCGGTTCAGCACGCCGAAGATCAGGGCGATGAACGCCAGACTCAGGCACGACTGGAAGTGGCGTCGCGAGTCGAAGAAGGTCCGCACCGAGGCGAGCAGCAGCAGCACGAGGACGAAGTCGCCCAGATACAGGCTCTGGGCGAGCACCTCGACCCGCCCCACGAGCGGTCCGATGATGAGCAGCACCAGCAGCGCGGTCATCAGCCAGATGTAGCGGCCACCGAAGTAGAGTCGGAACAGTCCGACCGGTCGGCTGCGGGTCGGTGACGGCGAATCGGCGATCGCGGGACGCTTCATGCCCGATACATCGGCGGAAGCCGCGTCGCGGCTCCACGCCGGGGGTCGTACCATCCGTTCATGACCACGCCCGCCCCCGGCCCAGACACCACCTCCGAGCCTCCGGCCCTCGAGATCCGTGATCTCCGATTCCGCCGACGCGACGGCTTCTCGCTGGAGATCCCCCGCTTCGGGCTGGACGCCGGACGCGAGTGCCTGCTCGCCGGTCCCTCCGGCTGCGGCAAGAGCACGCTCCTGCTGCTGGCTGCGGGCCTGCTCGATCCCGACGCGGGGTCGATCCGCATCGGCGGCCGCGAGATCGCCACCGCCCGCGGGGCCGCCCGCGACGCCCTGCGGGCCAGCCGGATCGGCATGGTCTTCCAGACGCACCATCTCCTTCACGGCTTCACCGCCCGCGAGAACGTCGCCGCCGCCCTGCTCTTCGCGGGCGTCGCGCCCCGCGAACACCACGCCCGGGCGGGCGAGCTCCTCGCCTCGCTCGACCTGGACCGCCCCGACGCCCGGGTCGATCGCCTGAGCGTCGGCCAGCAGCAGCGGGTCGCGATCGCCCGAGCCCTCGCCGCGGACCCCGACCTCGTGCTCGCCGACGAGCCGACCGCCTCGCTCGACCCCGAGAACGCACGGATCGCGGTCGATCTCCTGCGGGCCGCCTGCCGCGACCGCGGCGCGGCGCTGCTGGTCACCAGTCACGACCCGGCGCTCGTGGACCGCTTCGATCGAGCCGAGCGATTCGCGGATCTCACCGCCCGTGCGGAGGCGGCGGCATGACCGACGGACGCCTGGTCATTCGATCGCTTCTCGCCCGACCGACCTCGACGGTCGTGACCGCGGCGCTCATCGCGATCGCGGTCGCCCTGCTGCTCTCGATGTCGAGCCTTCGGGAAGCGGGCCGCCGAAGCTTCACCCGCGGCGTCGGCAACGCCCACCTCATCGTGGGCGCCGACTCCAGTCCGCTGGTCACGGTCCTCAACAGCCTCTTCTACGCCAATCCGCCGAGGGCCCCGCTCTCACAGGCGAAGGTCGGCGAGATTCTCGACGGCTTCCCCTGGGCGATGGCGGTGCCGACGCAGCTCGGCGACTCGTTTCGCGGCTTCCCCGTGGTCGCGACCACGCCCGCGTTCCTCACCGACTTCGAACCGGCGCCCGGCGAGCCGTGGCGCTTCGCCGCGGGCCGGAACTTCGAGTCGCCGTTCGAGATCGTGCTCGGCAGCCGCGTCGCCCGCGAGACCGGACTCGGCCTCGGCGACCGGATCCATCTCACCCACGGCAGCGGCCGCAGCCGCGAGGGCGTCTCCCACGACGGCGTCGCCGCGGAGACGGGCACGGACCCCGGGGCGGACGACGACCACGATCACGACGACCATGTCCACTGCGACCACGGCGATCATGTGCACGACGAGGTGATCTTCGAGGTGGTCGGCGTGCTCGAACCGAGCGGGACGCATCACGACCGGATCGTCGTCGCCGACCTCGAGGGCGGGTGGCTCGTCCACGCCTTCGACCGTCGCGCCGCCGAGGGCCGCCCCGAACCCACCGGCGTCGAGGATCTGGAGGACGCCGATCGCCTGGTGACCGGTCTCCTGCTCCGCACCCCGACCCGGGCCGGCCGCGGCAGCGCCGCGGTCGTGCAGCAGGCGTTCGACCGACTGCGTCGCGATCCGACCATCACCGTCGCCGCCCCGTCGAGCCAGATCGACGCCCTCTTCGGCATCGTCGCCGACCTCGATGCGGTCTTCATCGCGCTCGGGGCGGGCATCCTCGTGAGCGGTGCGATCAGCGTCATGCTCGCGCTCTGGAACTCGATGGAGCTGCGGCGGCGACAGATCGCGGTGCTGCGGGTGCTCGGATGCACGCGACCGCGGGTGCTCATGCTGGTTCTGACCGAGAGCGCCGTCATCGGACTCGCCGGCGCCGTCGGCGGCGTGCTGCTGGCCGTGCTCGGGGGCGACCTCGCGGCCGAACTCCTTGCCCGACGGACCGGCGTCGTCATCGACCCGATGCTCGACGGCCGAACCGCGATCGTCGTCTCCGCCGCCACCGTGGTGCTGGCGGCCCTCGCCGGACTCGCCCCCGCGATCCGGGCGTACCGCACGC
>JAUIHC010000393.1 GCA_030432455.1 Phycisphaerae bacterium
TCGTCCCGCTGCCCATCCGAGGAAGCAGGAAGTCGGGCAGCGGCTTCACCTCGCCCTGGATCCGCACGCTCTTTCGGTCGTCGCGGGTGACCACCAGATCGAACTGTTCGGGGGCGTGCACCGAGAGGTCGATCCCGAGGTTCGCCGCCTCCTCCTGCAGCCGGTGGATCTCGAAGGCCTCGCTGGGGAGGTCGGCCGCTGACTTCTTGTAGAGGATGCAACCGCGCATCGATGTCGTCCTTCCCGAATCGGGGGGTGAAGGGGGCGTGGGGGAGCCGGACTCAGCCGGCGTTCCAGTCGAAGGTCTCGAGGTGTCGTCTGAGATGCGACGCGGAGGGGAACTTCCGCGTCACCAGGTCGCGGCGACCACCGCAGACGATGTGCCGGATCGCGTCGCTGCGGCGGGCGTAGTCGGCGGTGCCGCCGGTCATGTCCCGCAGGAGCCGCGCGACCTCGACGAGGTCGTCCCGGCGATGACGAGTGCCGCCGCGGCCGCGATCGTGGAAGTCCACGAGCTTGAGTTCGAAGCGGACGCCGCGGCGGCGCACGAGGATGTTCGCGGCGTGCAGGTCCCCGTGGTACTCGCCGAGGGCGTGCAGCTCCTCGACGCCGCAGACGAGTTCGTGCAGGATGCAGAGCGCCTCGAACTCGGGGAGTCTCGCCCCGCGGGCCTCCGCCACGAGTCGGTCGAGCCGTCGGCCCTCGACGTACTCGCTGACCAGTGCCGTGACCTCCTCGCTGCGGACCTTCATCCGCTCGACATGGTGGTACTGGATCACCATGCGGCAGTCGCGAAGGCGTTCGAGCTTGCGGGCGTAGAAGAGGACCGCGCGGTCCCGGGGATTGCGCTCGGGGAGGAAGAGCTTCGCGGCGCGGATCGCCCCGGTGGCCCGCTCGACCACGCGATAGACCTCGCCCTCCCAGCCGTGGCCGATGTGGGCGATCACCTCGTACTTGCCGCCGATGAGTCGGCCGGCTGGGAGATCGAAGCGGCGGGCGCCGCTGGAGGTCCGCGTCATGCGCGGGCATCATCCCGAGGTTCAGGGTTTCCGGCCAGCGGATTCCCCCCCTTTTCGGTGGGGTTCAACCGAATCCGGTCCTCGGTCATCGTGATGGGGGCGATCCCGCCAGCGTCAGCACCCGCTCGAGGTGGGCGGGCGAGACGGGCTGGACGGAGAGTCGCTGCCCTCGCTGCAGAAGGGGCATGCCCACGAGATCCGGGTCGTCGCGGAGATCCGCGAGCGGCAGCAGGCGACCGAACTTCCGCTTGAATCGCAACTCGACCTGGATCCACCGGGGGTTCGCGGGGTCGGACTTCGGGTCGAAGTGCGGGTCGTCCGGGTCGAGGGCGGTCGGATCGGGGTGGCCCTCGCGACTGACCGTCGCGAGTCCGACGATGCCCGGCGGCTCGGCGTTCGAGTGGTAGATCAGGACGGGATCGCCCTTCTTCATCTCGTCCCGCATGAAGTTGCGGGCCTGGTAGTTGCGGACGCCGTCCCAGCCGGTGGTTCGGTCCCGCTTCAGGTCGTCGATCGAGTAGACGTCGGGTTCGGTCTTCACGAGCCAGCCGCGAGGGGCGGGGGCACGGGATGGGGTCGGCATGACGCGGCTCCGGAGGGTGGCCGGAGGGTAGCGGGTGGCACCGGGTTCCGGCGACTACGATTCGGCGATGCACGACTTCCAACGCCGGTTCGTCGACTTCATGCTCGAGGTGGGTGTCCTCCGCTTCGGCGACTTCACCACCAAGAGCGGGCGGAAGACCCCGTACTTCGTGAACACCGGGCTCTATCGAACCGGTAGCCAGCTGGCGACGCTGGGGCGGGCGTACGCGGATGCCATCGACGCGTCCTTTCCCGACGGATTCGACGTGCTCTTCGGGCCCGCGTACAAGGGCATTCCGCTGGTGGTCGCAGTCTCGATGGCCTTCGCCGAGCGGGGGCGCGAGGTGGCCTTCTGCTTCAACCGCAAGGAGGCGAAGGACCACGGCGAGGGCGGGGTGCTCGTCGGCCGACCGCTCGCCGACGGCGACCGCGTGCTCATCGTCGAGGACGTGACGACCGCGGGCACCTCGATCCGTGAGACGGTCCCGATCCTGCGGGCCGCCGCCGATGTCCGACTCGCTGGCCTCGTCGTCTCGGTCGATCGCATGGAGCGGTCGAGCGAGGCGTCCACCCGGACGGCGCTCGGCGAACTCGCCGACGAGTTCGAGATGCCGACGAAGGCGATCGTCACCCTCGACGAGATCCTCGCGCACCTCGGGGATCGACTGAGCGACGACGACCGCTCGCGCATCGACGGCTATCGCGCGAGGTACGGGGCGGTCGCGTCCGCCTGAGGTCGGCTGGCCGCGAGTGGTCGACGGTCGAACGGAGGAATTCCGAAAAGGTCCGGTCAGTGGGCCGGGGCCGCGGTGTCTGGTTCTTCATGGCTCATCGGAGGCCGTATTCGACACTGCTCGGAGAATCAGCATGACCACGACCGGGTCGGGCGAAGGCCCCGCCACCACCACGAAGGGGTCCGCGCCGCGGACCGACATCACCATCATCCTGGATCGCTCGGGATCGATGGCATCGAGGCACGCGGAGGTCATCCGCAGCTTCAACGACCTGCTCGCCGAACAGCGAGCGGTCCCGGGCAAGGCGAAGATCAGCCTCGTCCAGTTCGACCACGAGTACGAGCCCGTCTTCGAGGCGATCAAGCTGGCCGATGCGCCGGACCTGACGCCGGACACCTACGTGACTCGCGGCACGACCGCGCTGCTCGACGCCGTCGGGCGGACGATCAAGGACACCGAAGCGAGGTTGCGGCGTCGGGCCCGCAAGCGGAAGGAGAAGGGCAAGCCGATCGACGATCCGCGGGTGCTCGTGGTCATCGTCACCGACGGCCTCGAGAACGCCAGCACCGATCACACGTTGGAGCAGGTGCGGGCCGAGATCACGCGGCAGGAGACCGCGTGGAACTGGTCGTTCGTCTTCCTCGGCGCGGGACTCGATGCCTTCGCCCAGTCCCACGGCATGGGCATGGCGTCTGGACGAGCGATGCGGGCGGGCCGTTCCGGGAAGGCGTGGAATCGGAGCATGGGCATGGTGTCCGCCAAGATGCGGATGATGCGATCCCTCGACCGCGAGGCCTCGATGGATCAGGTCCGCTCGGCCCTCGAGTTCACCGACGAGGAGCGACAGGAGTCGCAGGACAAGGCGGGCGAGTGAGCCGCGCTCGACTCGTCACCCTCCGCATGTGAACACCGGCGGTCCCAGCACCTCGGT
>JAUIHC010000394.1 GCA_030432455.1 Phycisphaerae bacterium
CCGACGACCCGGTGACCACGCCGCCCTCGCCGCCGGTCACCGAACCCCCGACCACCGAGCCGCCCGCGGATCCGCCGCCGTCGCTCGACGATCTTCTCGATCTCGAACCCGAGTCGAACGCCGAAGGCGGGGACGACGACGCGGCGGTCGCGGAGAGCGATCGGGCGCGGCTCGATGCGGCGCTCGCCGAGCAGGAGCCGTCGCAGGCGTTCCGGGCGGCGGTCGAGGACATGCTCGTCTCGACCGAACTGCTCGGACGCCGACAGGCGACCGGACTGGGCACGCAGCGGCTGCAGCAGCGGATCGTCGATCGACTTCAGGCCCTGATCGACGCCGCCGCCCGACAGCAGCAGCAACAGCAGCAGCAGTCGAGTTCTTCAAGTTCCTCGCAGCAGCAGCAACAACAGCAGGAGCCGGGCAAGCGGAGCGACCAGCAGTCTCAGTCGCAGCAGCAGGATCAACAGCAGCAGACCGGAGACCAGCGGTCCGAGGACGGCACCGACGGCAGCGCCGTCCAGCCGCCTCCGCCGGAGACGACCGACCTCGGCGGGGCGCTGGAGGGATCGGGGGTCGAGTGGGGCAACCTGCCGCCCCGCATGCGCGACCTCGTGACCCAGGGCATGCGGGACCGCGTCTCCGAGGTCTACCGGTCGCTCACCGAGGCGTACTACAAGCGGATGGCCGAGGAGGGTGGGCGATGATGGGTGCGAGATGGGTCGCCGGTGGTGGTCTGGTCGTCGCGATCGCGGTCGGGGCGGCTGCCGCGCAGGACGCCATGAATTCCGGCAATCCCGGCAATCCCGGCATTCCCGGCCTCGCCGATCGACCCGGGGCGGAGAGCGCTCCGATCATCGACGAGATGACGCCCGAGCTCGATCGCGGCGTTCGACGCGGACTCGCCGCCCTCGCCGCGATGCAGAACACCGATGGAAGCTTCGGTCGGGGTCGCTACGGTCGTCATGTCGGCATCACGGCGTTGTGCGCGCTGGCGTTCATGGCCGACGGACATCTGCCCGATCGCGGCGGCTACGGCACCGTGGTTCGCCGGGCCCTCGACTTCGTGCTGGACGGCGCGACCGAGACCGGTCTGCTCGCGGCCGAGACCTCGCACGGTCCGATGTACGGCCACGGCTTCGCCACGCTCTTCCTCGGCGAGATCCACGGCATGAACCCCGCCGACGAGCGGGTCCGCGACACGCTCGGTCGGGCGGTGCGGGTGATCGTGGACAGCCAGAACGAGGAGGGCGGCTGGCGATACAACCCCGTGCCGCTCGACGCGGATGTCTCGGTCACGATCTGCGAGATCATGGCCCTTCGCAGTGCCCGCAACGCCGGCGTCAAGGTGCCGCGGGAGACGATCGACAAGGCGGTCGAGTATGTTCGGAAGTGCCAGAACCCCGACGGTGGATTCCGCTACATGAGCCAGCCGGGCGGGAGCGCCTGGCCCCGGACCGCGGCGGGCGTGGCGAGCCTGTTCTACGCAGGCATCTACGAGGACGACGCCATCGAGCGTGGACTCGACTACATGGCCAAGGTGGCGATGCCGGGTCGCGGGATGGTCGGTCCGGGGACCGCGCACTACTACTACGGCCAGTACTACTCGGTGCAGGCGATGTATCTCGCGGGCGGCGAGTGGTGGTCGCAGTGGTGGCCGTCGGTCCGCGAGGAGATGCTCGCTCGTCAGTCGGCCGACGGGGGATGGGTCGATCATCAGATCGGCGACGCCTATGCCACCGCGATGTCTCTGATCGTCCTTCAGATGCCCAAGCGGTACCTCCCGATCTTCCAGAAGTGATGCACCGAGCCCGACGCCATCCCGTGGTCGTTCCAGTCCGCCGCCGGTCGCGTCCGGTCGCCTGGCTGGCGGCCGTCGTGATCGGCACGACCGCCGCGGCGCAGGCGCCTCTGCCGGGCGGCACGATCCACCGGATCATCGACGAGTCGCTCCGCACCATCGGTGGGGATCCGCTCGTGCTCGACGAGGACCGGGCCATGGTCTTCGACCAGCCCGGCGGACTGCCGCAGGTCGTCCCCGCCGCGGAGGTGCTCGCGATCGCGGTCGGTCCCGTGACCGAGCGCGACCGGGGAGCGTCGGATCGGACCGCGGCCCGTCGGGCGGGTGACGACGATGCGATCGACTCGGCCTTTCTGGAGTTCGTGGACGGCCAGCGGCTTCCGGGATCGCTGCACGCCGCCGCGGACGGGCGACCGGTCTGGCGGAGCGCCTGGATCCGCGATGTCCCGTTCGAGCTCGACCGAATCCGCAGCGTCCGCTTCGAAGCGGGCGCGGCGGTGGTCCGGGCCGAGGACGCCGATGTCGTGGTTCTCGCCAACGGCGATCGACTTCGCGGTCTCGTCGAGGACATCGGGCTCGATGTGGTCGTCGAGGTGGACGGCACCGACGGGGCCGAACCCCGACGGGTGTCGGTGCCGCTGCACCGCGTCTCGTCGATCTCGCTGGTCAATCCGATCGAACCGGTGGAAGGGGCCATGACCTGGCTTCGGGGCGGACATCGGATCGCCTCCGACTCGGTGCGGGTGGACGACGCCGGATACGTGCGACTGCTCCGACCGCGGCTCGGGGGCGACATCGCGGAGATCCCGTCGGAGTTCCTGCTCGCGACCACGCCGCACGCCGAGCGGATCGCCGCACTCTCGACCATGCCGGTCGAGGTCGATGCGGGGTGGGCCGAGGGCGTCCGCCCGTGGATTCCACCCGTCTCGCGGGAGGACGGCCACCATCCCCTCGACGCGGCGCCGCTTCGTCTGGACGGTCCGTTGCGGGCGGTGTTCACGGTGCCGAGTGGATCGATGCGGATCTCGCTGACGCTGGAGCGGCCGAGCGATGCGGGTCGGGGTCGATTCGAGGTCGTGCTCTCGGACGGCGACCGTGAACTCGAGCGGGTGACGCTCGATGCCGAGCGTCCGGTGGTCCCGATGGTGGTGCCGGTGAGGTCGGGTCGGCTGGTGGTCGAGATCGACGACGGGGGCGACGGGCCGTTTCGCGACACGCTGCTGCTTCGCGAGGCGATCGTGGTCCGGCCGGGGAACTGACCGCTGATGCCGACGATCAGAGACGAGGCGATCTGCGTCCGGCACTGGGACTTCAGCGAGACGAGCCAGACCGTCTCGCTGTTCCTGCGGGATCACGGACTGCTCCGCGGACTCGCGAAGGGCGCGCGGCGGGAGCGCGGGGCGTTCAGCGGCGGCTTCGATCTCTTCACCCGCGGGGAGATCGTCGCGATCGTCAAGCCCGG
>JAUIHC010000395.1 GCA_030432455.1 Phycisphaerae bacterium
CCAACTTGGGCCCCGGCGGTGATGTCGGTGGGTGTCCACTACTTGGGCCCCGGTGATGTTGGTGGGTGTCCACAACTTGGGCCCGGGCGGTGATGTTGGTGGGTGTCCACAACTTGGGCCCCGGCGGTGATGTTGGTGGGTGTCCACAACTTGGGCCCCGGCGGTGATGTTGGTGGGTGTCCACAACTTGGGCCCCGGCGGTGATGTCGGTGGGTGTCCACAACTTGGAGCCTCGGCGGTGACGACACCACCCGGGCCCATGGGCTGTGTCCTGGTGGATGCGTGTCGCCGTATTGGCGTGATCTGGCGGTCGCTCAGCCCGCGCGGCCGGTCGCGAGCAGGGCCCTCGGGGACTGTCGCCGCAGCGACCAACTGGCCGGGATCGATGCCACCAGCGCCGAGGCGATCACCACCCCCGCCCCGATCGCGGTCGCCGTCACCGGAATCCGCAACGCCAGATCGATGCCGGCGAGGTCGCCGTACATCAGCACGCCGATCCAGGCGAGATGCACGCCGAGCGCCGTCCCGGTCACCGCCGCGGCGATTCCCGTGACCGCCACTTCCGCCAGCACCAGTCGCGGCGCCGTGCCCGGCGATCCGCCGACCGCACGAAGCACCCCGAACTCGAAACCCCGTGCCGTGATGCCCGCGGCGACCACGTTGCCGACTCCGAGACACGCAAGCAGCAGGGCCGCGCTCGCGATCGACGCGGTCACCGCCAGCACCTTGCCCCCGATCTCCTCCACCAGCGCCTTGATCTCGCGACCGCTCGCGAAGATCGCCCCCGGGATCTCCTCCCGCACGGTGTCGGCCAACGCCGTCTCCGCCGCCGATGCCGCGGCCGGATCGTCCGGGAGCTGGAGGGCGATCTGCATGATGAACGCCTCGCGGGTGCCGAACCGCTCGCCGACCGTCTCGAAGTCCATGAACACGCAGCTCACCGCGTGTTCGAGGTAGACGCTGCGGATGCCGAAGACGCCCGTGGCCATGTCGAGCCCGGCCGCCCCGACCACGCCGACGATCTCGAACTCGTGCTCGTCGCCCTCGGCGCCGAGGCTGATCGTGTCGCCGACCCCGAGCCCGCGGGCGAGCAGGAACTCCTTCGCCACGAGCACCGCATCGCCATCCTTCAGCCGGGGAATCGCGGTCGCGGCATCGCCTTCGATCCAGTCCACCCGGTTGAACGACAGGAACTCGTCGGGCACGAACCCCACGCAGACCACGTTGGGCGGGGCCATGTCGCCGGTTCCCAGCCGGTCCTTCTCCGCCACCCGCAGCGGGAGATAGCCGACCGGACTCGCGGCCGCGACGTGCGGCAGCCCGCGGATGAGCGCCTGCTCGTCCTCGCCGAGTCCGCCGGTCTTCATCACGAAGCCGTCGGCGAACCGCACCCGCTCGCGGAAGTCCTCGACGAGGGCGAGACCGTTGCTCCAGGTCGAGACCAGTACCGACAGCCCGACCATCAGGGCGCCCGCGGTCAGGCCGAGCCGGACCGTGCCGCTTCGGAGGTTGCCCGCGAGCAGCGGCAGGGGAAGGCGGAAGAGCATCGCGAGCGGGCGGGCCAGCAGTCGGGCCGCGACCGCGAGCACCGGCACCGCCAGCAGGAAGTAGCCGATGTGCACCGCGGGCAGGCCGAGGAAGGCGTAGACGAGGAATCGAACGTCGGGGTTGGGGATGAGGAGCAGCGCGACCTGCACCGCGGCGAATCCGCCGCCGACCGCGGCGAACCACCACGGCGCCGACCGCGGCATCGGTCGGGCCCGGTTCGCCAGTGCCTCCAGCGGACTCGTCGAGGCCGCCCGCCACGCGGGCCACGCGGCTCCAAGCAGGCCGGCCCCGATCGCCCCCGACAACGCCGAGACGACGCCTTCGATCGGCACCGCCAGCCCGCCGGGCAGCAGGTCGGCGTACCACCAGCGGACCACCGCGGCGAGTCCGATCCCCAACGGCGTGCCGAGCAGGCCGCCCACTCCACCGATCAGCAGGCCGACCATCGCCTGCGAGATCGCGAGTTGCGATCGCGAGGCGCCGACGCATCGGAGCATCGCGAGCTGCCGGACCTGTTCGCCGATCGCGGTCGTCATGCCGATCGCGACGATGAATGCGCAGGCGAGGAAGCCGACGATCGTGCCGACCCTGAATCCCACCTGCGACGCACGAACCTGTCGGTCGTAGCCGGCCCGCGCCCGTTCGGCCGCCTCCAGCAGCAGGGGCAGCTCGACCTTGTCGGCGTTGGCGTCGACCCACGCGGGCACATCGAGACCTTCCTCGAGCAGGATCGACACCATCGACGCCTTGCCCGCCCGGCCGGTCGCCTCCTCGATCACGCCCGCGTCCACGATGACCGACGGCTTCTGCAACGCGCCCAGAATCGGTCGGTCGCGGATGCCGACCACCTCGAGCTCGATCGCGGGGCCGAATCGTTCGACCCGGACGGTGGCGCCCACGCCGACGTCGAGTCGTTGCGCGGTGAGCGGATCGAGCAGGATCTCGCCCGCGGTCGCGGGCATCCGACCCTCGACGATGTCGTACTGGTCGAACTCGGCCTGCCGCGACGAGTCGACGCCGCGGGCCTGGGCCGTGATGCGGAGGCGGCGGCCGTCCTCGTCCCGGCGATCGTCGGTGCGGGCGAGGGTGAGGGCGCCTTCGGTCCGGGCGGCCGCGTTCCGCACGCCGGACCAGGTGCGGACCTCGGCGAGGATGTCGGACTCGAACGGCGATCCGTAGCGATGGACGATGCGGGCGTCCACGTCGCCGATCGACCGGGAGATGCGGTGTTCGACCGTGGCTTGCACGGTCTTCATGCCCGTGGACACCGCGGCGACCAGCGCCGAGGCGAGGCCGACCGCGATCACCAGCAGGATCGTCCGCGTCCTACGCCCCGACAGGGCGTGTCGCGCGATGTGCCAGCTCGGCCGCATCCATGCCTTCCGTGTCGAACTCGTCGGCCACGCGCCCGTCGCGCAGCACGAACAGTCTGCGGCAGTGCGCCGCGGCGGCGGGTTCGTGGGTCACCATGAGGATCAGCACCCGACGGTCGGCGGAGAGTTCGTCGAGCAGCCGCCAGAGCCGATCGCTCGCGGCACTGTCGAGCGCACCGGTCGGCTCGTCCGCGAGGACCACGGGAGGTTCGAAGAGCAGGGCCCGTGCGATCGCGACCCGCTGCTGCTCGCCGCCGGAGAGGGCGTCGGGGCGGTGGTGGATCCGCTCGCCGACCCCGAGATCGCTCAGAAGACGGCGGGCCCGGTCCTCCAG
>JAUIHC010000008.1 GCA_030432455.1 Phycisphaerae bacterium
GCGAAGTCTGCCAATGCGCCTCGGATCTCTCGGGTGACGGCCGTACCGACGGCGCCGACCTGGGGCTGCTGCTGGCGTCCTTCGGCTCATGCTCGGGATACTGCCTCGCCGACATCGACGGCGACGGCCAGGTCTCCGGAGCCGATCTCGGCCTGATCCTGGCGGGATGGGGCCCCTGCGACTGAAGGACGGTCCGGGGGCCTCCGCGAACTCGATGGCGTGCTCGACGATCGACCGAATCCGCGAAGATGTGCGGAGTTTCACCCACCCTCGTCGTCGAGTCGCCTCATGTCGCTGCCCATCGTCGCCGTCGCCATCCCACTTCTGCTGACGCCGTCGCAGGACGCGTCCGCGCCTCCGCCGGACCCGCCTGTCATCCACGCCGACTGGGAACTCGTCGCGGTCGCGCCCGAGAGCGACTTCGAGGCGTGCGGCGTCGCCGACTTCGATCGGGACGGCGACCTCGACATCGCGTCTGGCGATGCGTGGTACGCGGCTCCGGACTGGACGCGGCACGAGATCGGTCTGGTGCGAAGCGTCGGTGGCTACCGAGTGGACTTCGCGGATCTGCCGGTCGATGTCGATGGCGACGGGTGGATCGATCTGGTCTCGTGCAGCTGGCACGATCGCGGTGTCTTCTGGCGACGGAACCCCGGCGAGGCGGGCGGCGCCTGGAAGATGACCGTCGTCGATCAACCCGGCAACCTTCCCGGCAACATGGAGACCGCGATCCTCGCCGACATCGACGGCGACGGCACCCCGGACATCCTGCCCGACATCGCCGACAAGGTCGTGTGGTACGCGGTCGAGGATGGCCGGCTGGTCCGCCACGAGGTGGACACCGCTCGCGGCGGGCACGGCATCGGACTCGGCGACATCGACGGCGACGGCCGAGCCGATCTCCTCGGCCCGGACGGCTGGTGGCGAGCCCCCGAGGATCGCCGGACCGGCGACTGGCACTTCCATCCGGAGTGGTCCCTCGGGGCCGCCGGGATCCGGATCATCGTCCGCGACGCCGACGGGGACGGAGATGCGGATCTCGTCTGGGGCATGGGGCACGACTACGGCATCGCGTGGCTGGAGCAGGGTCGCGCCGCGGACGGCACCCGCACCTGGACGCGGCACGACATCGAGCGGACGTGGTCGCAGGCCCACGGGCTCGTCGAGGCCGACCTCGACGGCGACGGCCGGGTCGAGATCGTCACCGGGAAGCGGCGCTACGCCCACAACGGCCACGATCCGGGCGGCGAGGACGATCTGATCGTCTGCACCTACGAGTGGGATGCCGCGACCGGGCGATTCATCCGCGAAGTCCTCTCGAGCGGCGGTCGGGTCGGGGCCGGGCAGTATCCGGTGGTCGTGGATCTGGATGCGGACGGCGATCTCGACGTCGTCCTTCCCGGAAAGTCGGGATTGTGGGCGCTTCGACGGCGAAACCACACCTCATTCGTGCCCGCCGATTCCTGAAATCAAGTACCACTGCGGGCCGGGACGCCACGGTCGTCCCCCATTTCCCCGACGCAGACGCGTCCACCGAAAGGTCTCCATCGTGAACCGCCCCCTCCGCATCCCCGCTCGTCTGCTCCCGGCCCTGCTGCTCACCGTCGCCGCCGCGGGGTGCGCCAATCAGGGCGGCACGACGGGCGGTCGGCAGACCGCCGGCTGGGACCGGCCCTCCACCCCCGACGCCTCCCTGGCCGAACTGAAGCGGGGCAACGCCCGCTACCTCGCGGGCGAGTTCGAATCCGACCACACCGCCATCGATCGCACCGCCCTCGCCGCAGGCCAGACTCCGTGGGCGGCGGTCCTTCGCTGCGCCGACTCGCGGGTGTCTCCCGAGATCCTCTTCGACACCGAGAAGGGGGAGCTCTTCATCTGCGCCGTGGCGGGCAACCTCGCCACCGAGTCGCTCATCGCGAGCATGGAGTACGCGGTCCTCAACCTCGAGACGAATCTCATCGTGGTCTGCGGCCACTCCAACTGCGGCGCGATCGAGGCCACGATCGCCTATCAGGCCGACCCCGACGCCCTTCCCGGCAACCTCCCCGCCCTCATCCGCGAGGTCGGCACCGAGTGCACCGACGGGCTGACGCCGGGAGACACCGACGACCTCGCGACCGCCATCCGCTGCAACGCGATCCGCGGCGCCCGACGCATGGTCGAGAAGTCACCGGTGATCGGTGAACTCGTCGCGTCGGGCAAGGTGAAGGTCGTGGCTGCGGTGCTCGACCTCTCCACCGGCACGGTGGACTTCATCGACGCCGGCTGAGGACTCACCCCCGGTCGCCACCCGTCCGCCACGACCGCTGCCGCCTTCTCCCCGTGAGGAGGCGGCAGCGGCGTTCTCTCAGCCGAGCTCCCCGCGAAGGGACGCCGCCTTGGCCTGCAGATCGGCGTCGCCGTGTTCGCCGGTGGACTTCACGACCGCGTCCGCGAGCCATCGCGCGTCGTCGAGCCGCCCGCCCTTGGCCAGCCGACGGACGAGCGTCTGAAACTCGACGAGACCATGCTGGTGAAGGGCGGGCTGGCGGACCGTGCCGTCCACGAGCCGCGCGGTCGCCCGTCGCCAGGCCGCATGGGTGGGGCCCTGCGGCGCGACATCGAGTTCGAGCGTCGCCGCGAAGCAGAGGTCGAAGAGCAATGCGGCTTCACGATCGGTGAGCCTGCCCCCGCCGCCGCCCTCGGGAATGCCGCGAGCCGCTCGACGGTTCTCGGGGGCAAGGCGTTCGCACTGGCGTGAGAGCACGTCGCGAAGCCCCCACGCGGCGAGTCCGGGATCGGCCCCCTGACGGGTCATGAGCGAAAGCTGCCTGGCGAGGTCTCGGACATGGCGTTCGCGGGCCCGCAGGTCGGCATCCGCCGGGACCAACGCCTCGTCGAGTCGTTCCACCACGGCGGTGAACGCGGCCGGATGCCCGCCGAGCGCCTTCGCGGCATCACGCATCACCCGCTGAGAGTCGCGGACACCACGCCGACCGTCGGCCTCCTTCGCCACCGCCTCGGCGAGGAGGCACCACGCCTCGAAGTGCCGCGGGCATCGCTCGGTCGCGTCACGCAGGAACTCGATGCGGTCCTCGCCCTCGACGAGTCGCGACATCTGCACCAGGATCTCCGCCGCGAGAAACGCCTCCGCATCGCTCTGTGCTTCCTGCATGAGCGGCACGAGCCACGCGCGGCGGGCGGCGAGGTCGCTCCAGACGATCTGGATGCCCGAGTGTCGTCCGCTCTCGGCCCAGCCCGAGATGTCGTTGTTGATGCTCCAGCGGTGCGGCTCCTTCTGCCAGAGGAACGCGCAGTGTCCGGGCTGGCCGACCGGCATCGCGGGCACGCCGAACGCCTGACTCATCGAGGTGCCGAATCGCGAGATCGCGCCGCAGACGCCGCCGTATTCCAGCATGATCGCAAGCGTCATCGGCTTGCCGTCGTAGAAGCGACGCCCCTCCTGCACGCTCACCCCGTCCTTGTTGAACAGGTTGTACGAGAGCATGTGCGCGCCGTCGCCGACCTTGTCGCGGCGACGGAGCTCGTCCTTGATGTTCGCCCGCGCCCAGACGAGGTCCTCGTCGCTCGACCAACTGCCCACGACGTACCGGAGTTCCCAGGTGGAGAGATCGCGGAAGGTCGCGTAGAGAAGCCCCTGCGCGTCCCACTCGAGATACGACTTCCATCGCGCGACAGGATCGATCTCGCTGTCGTCGGCCATCCACCGCACCGGCTCCGACCAGCAGAGCGCGACCGCGATCGCCAACCGACGCGGCAGGCCGCCTTCGCGGACGAGACCGTCGAGATCGGCATCGAGGATCCGGCAGAAGACGTCCAGCGACTCGCCCCACGACCCGGCGTCGATGTCGCCCGAGCCGAGGAAGGCACCGAGCACCTCCTCGTCGGTCAGGATCCACTCGAGCGACGCCCGTCGCTCGGGGAGCGTCCACGACTCCTCGAGTCCGATGCCCGAGATCTCCCGCAGGCTCCCCGGGCCGAGCCGCGAGAGCAAGGTCCACTGCAACGACGCCAGCCGCCCCGCGGGCGACTTCAGGAACCGCAGGAACGCCCGGGTCGAGGTCCCCGTCAGCTCGGACCGCAGGGCGTCGCCGAGCGCGATCTCGTATCCCTCGAGATCACCGGACTCGATCGCCGCGACGACACCCTCGCGAAGCCCCGACACGGTCAGCGGCACCGGCGTCTCGTCGAGCGGCGCGGCGACCAGCGCACCAGGCGTCGATGCGACGGCCATGGCCGGCGATGACGAACCGAGCACGGTCGCGAGGGTCAGGATGCCGATGGCGGGCGCGGAGACGAACCGGGGGAGACGAGTGCGCATGTCGGAACGATACGAGCCGCGGGCCTCGGAACCAAACGGCCGCCCCACCGTTCCTCGCCGCCCCCCCGCTACCCCACCGCGGGCGGGGCGAAGCCGTCGCGGTACGCGCGGCGGACGATGGTCGCCGTCGCCTCCTCGTGGTTGGTGAAGGCGTTCTCGGCCCGGCTCCACGCGAGCTCCTCGTTAGGGAACCGCGCCGCCTTGCAGGCGAGCAGCGCCGGCTCGGTGATCCGGACGCCGTCCTTGAATGGCGTCCGGAGCTCGACGTCCTTGCCGAGGATGTTGTCCACCCACGCGTGCCAGTGGTTGATGCCGGGGAACTCGGGCAGCCCCGGCATCTCGAGCCCCGGGGTCATGACGCCATCCCGCCAGATCTCGAGGTCGCCGCCCGCGGTCAGGGCGAGCACGCCTCCTTCGCACTGGACGACCGTCATGTTCGAGTCCTTCCACGACCCCGGGGGCAGGCCCAGCGCCGCCCGCGACGGGGTCTGACCGCTGTCGGAGTAGTGCAGCGGGAAGAACCGGTTGGCGAAGTTCGGCGAGTCGACCGCGTAGGTGACCGTCGAGAGGCACGGGTAGGTGTGAAACTCGTTCGACGGCGTCGGCGCGTGGGTCTTGACCGCGACCGGAGACTGGAGCTCGTCGTAGCCGAACAGGATGACATCGAGGACGTGCACGCCCCAGTCGCCGAGCCCGCCGGTGCCGTAGTCCCACCACGACCGCCACTTCACCGGCAGCATCTCGTCGCGGTACGGGACCTCGGCGCACGGGCCGAGCCACAGGTCGTAGTCGATGTGCGCGGGCGGCGTGCTCGGCTCGTGCAGGATCCGGTCGTAGTTGAAGTACGCCCCCTTGTTCGGCGACCCGGTCCACGCGTAGCCCGCGATGGCGGGGCCGAGGACGCCGCTGCGGAGGATCTCGACCGCGGCGCGGCGCCCCGGGTAGGCCATCCGCTGGTTGCCGACCTGGGTGACGAGCCCGGGGCGGGCGTCCATCGCGCGGTCGATCATCGAGAGTTCCTCGAGCTGCTGCACGAGGGGCTTCTGGCCGTAGCAGTGCTTGCCCGCCGCGAGGGCCGAGAGCATGATCGGGGCATGGGTGTGGTCGGGCGTCGAGACGATGACCGCGTCGAACGAGTCTCCATGCGTCGCGAACGCCTCGCGATAGTCGCGACAGGTGAACGCGTCGGGATGCCGTTCCGTCGCCTTGTCGATCGCCTGCGAATCGACATCGCAGAGTCCGACGATCTCGACCGCGGGATGACCGGCGACCTGCTTGCGATCGACGCTGCCGATGGTGCCGACCACGCCGATGCAGAGGACGTTCACCCGCGAGTTGGCCGCCACCCGGCGACCGCGCGGAGAGGTCGCCGCAAGCAGCGACGACGACACGCCCCCGAGGCCCGCAAGCCCCGCCACCCCGGCGAATCCGGCGGATCGGGAGACGAAGTCACGACGGTTGAGATGATGCGGCATGGAGAGGTCTCGCGGGAAGATGGAAGACGAACGATCGACGAGTCGCGGACGGCCCGAGAAGGGTCAGCCCGAACGGCGGCCGGGGAGCGACCTTGGGAGGGACGCCCGGAGGGACGCCCGGAGCGACGCCCCCCGCCTGATTTCCAGAATACGCGAGGGCGTCGGCGCCTTGCCCGCACGCAGCCCGGCGACGGCTTCAAGCTGGTCTGCCCGCCGAATCCTGATCCACCTGCTAGGAGAGTCCCGACGGGCCGCAATTCGGCCCAGGAGACTCTCGAAGATGACGCGAAGCAGACACCATCCCGAACAGATCGTGAACACGCTCCGCGAGGGGGGGACGCCATGCTCGCGGCCGGCCGGACCGTCGCCCAGGTCGTCCAGGCGCTCGGGGACAGCGAGGCCATGCGTGACTCCCAACGCGAGCCCACGCTTCTCGGCACGGTCGTCGCTCGCGACGGTGTCACCAGCGGTCCGGCTTACCGCGTCTCGTCGTGGAGCGCCTCGAGTTCCGCGATCGCTTCGAGGTCCTTCGGGCGTCCGGCCGCACGCTTCAGTCGAATGAGCGCTCCGAGCGAGACCACCAGACACGGTTGCCCGAACAGCGAGAGCTCGATGGATTCCGACCGCAGACTCTCGTACGTCCCGCCGCCCGCGATCTCGCCGAGCAGGTTGAGCGGTCCCCCGGTCGTGTCGATCGTGAAGTTCATGCCCGCCCGGAGTGTGGCCTCGTCCAGCACGAACGGAAGTCCAGGTGGCGCTCCGCGAAGGGTCGGGGAGAGCCCCTGGAGGGCCTTGGCGAGCCGTGCCAGATTCTCGGGATCCCGGTCGTAGACACAATCGACATCGAAAGTCACCCGCGCCGCGCCGTGTGCGATACCGGCCATGCCGCCCACGAGAATGAACCGCACGCCGCCCTCCGAGAGCGCGGACAGCAGTGCAGGGAGATCAGTCATGCCGCGGCCGATGCTGAGAAGCCGAGGCGGCGCCACGCATCGCTTCCACAGCGACCTGCATCCGCATGACATCCCGCAGACGCTGCTCCGGGGTCAGGCGAAGTCGCGACCGAAGCAAGGTGACATCGACGTCCCGCCGGTACGCGGCGATGACCGCGTCCATGGAATTCGCCTCACGGGGCGAGATGGCGTCCGAGTCGGGCATACAGCAGGAGTCCGCGACACGAATCGACGCCCGCGGAGGCAATCGCATCCGTTCGGCGTCGATGAAAGCGGGTGACCGGGATCGAACCGGCAACATTCAGCTTGGAAGGCTGACGCTCTACCAATTGAGCTACACCCGCAGTGGAACCGGGGAGGATAGCTGGGGTGGCGTTGGACTTCCACTTGGTCGGGGCCCCTGGCTTCGGCATTTTGGGGACTACTCGCTCTGGCGGGCGGACGATGTGACCGACGTCTGCCGATGGGCCGTCATCCCGCTGTTCCGTCTGCGGCGGACGACCGCCGGCCGGGCGTGGACTCCGGGGCCGAGACCAGCCGGATCTCCGTCCGGTTGGCGCCGTCCGCCTTTCGCATTCGGATCCGCCCGGTCATCCGAAGGCTCCGCAGCGCGTTCCGCACCTGCGCCCTTGAACCGCCCGCGCATTGGGCAAGTCGCAGTTCACTGTCACCCGCGCCAGCGTCGAAACGCAGCGACGCCATGACGGACGCCCGCAGATCGCCTCGCCAGTCGGCCCGAGGCACGAAGTCGGGCCAGTTCGCGCGAATCCACTCGGCGGGACGAATCGCGTCGAACTTGAACTCCACCGGCTGCGCCCAGCGACGCCAGCGTCTGGCGATCGGCGACGATCTTCGTCGGACATACGCCGCGATCGCCGGATCGTCGGCAGCCTCGACAAAGAGCGGGGAAGGCGTGGCCGCAGGGGGGAGCCGATCAAGGATGACGTCGAACGGCCGCGGGTGCGTGCCGACCTGTGCGGTGTCGAGCAGCAGGCCGAGCACCGGTCGCGCCGACTCTTCGAGCTCGTCCGCGACCAGTCGTCGAAGTCGATGCTTCGCCACGACGTCGGCATGGAGATGCAGCCAGGTCGATGCCACGACATGCATCCGAGAGAACGACGGGAGCACCCGGGCGGTGTCAAGAAGCAGGCGTTCAAGATCGATGGCTGCTCCGGACGCCGCTCGGCCGGGCATCGCCACACCGAGCGCCCGCCAGTCGGCCATGACCCGATCGACGGCCGGAGTCATGATCCATCTCCAAGAATCGCTTCAAGCAGGATGATCGCGTCATCCACCACCGAGGCGGTGTGATGCGTCATCGCGAGCGACGCGAGGTGGCGTCTCAGGAACGATTCGTCATGACGACCGATGCCCATGGCGTGGAGGTCCTGAATGTCCTGATCGCGTCCCGCGACGAGCTTCATGGCGATCAGGTCGAGTCGGCTCGCCGCGAAGACCCGAAGACCGCCCCACATCCCCACCCACACCTTCCTCTCATGCCAACGGTCGGGCAGGAGGTCCCTCCGCAGCTGAACATCGCCGTTGAACCACCGGGGAGGCAACCCGAGTTCCTCCGAGACCCGCTCGGCCGCGGACTCCAGAATCGCCATCGCGTCGGCCGGACGGGCCAGCATGACATCGCAGTCCATGGTCACCCTTTCCGCCGGAAGGAGACCGGTGACCATCGCGGCGGCTCCGCCCACCAGCAGCACATCAACCTCGAGGACGCCCTTGACCGCAGCGATCTCGCCAAGCCGACGAAGGGCGAGGTCGAGATGGTGAACATCGAACGGATTGGACATGAACCGACACGCCGAGAGAGGCCCCCTCAAAGTGACGTTTTGATCATACACCCTCGGGAGGCCCGGTCAAGCGGAGACCTGCGAGCAGCCACCAGTGAGCCGAGACCGGCGACCTTTCCTGCGGGCCATCAGAACCGGAGATGTGTTGCATTGACCGTTTGAGACCACACCGCCCTGCCCCTATCTCGGGGAGGGATCGATCGCGGCCGCGGCGGCGTGTGGTCTAGCGTGCCGGGCTTCCCGTCACCCCACTCGGCTACATCCAGATCGCGACGATCGCCATGATGCCCGCCCCTGCGGTCGCGGCGGCGAGGCGGACGGCGCGGTTCGATCCGCCGGGGAAGAACTCCTCGCGGACGATGTCGAGGGTCGCGATGTAGAGGAAGGTCCCCGCCGCGATCGCCTTGAACCACGCCTCCGCGGGCGAGTCGTCGCCGAGCAGGCTGCCGACGAGACCACCGAGCAGCACCCCTGCGGGCGTGCTCCCCACGAAGACCAGCAGCGCCGGCACCCGGGTCCGAGTCGCGACGCCGGCGGTTCGGAAGGTCGAGCCCAGCGCGAACCCCGCCGCGCCCTTGTGGGCCAGGATCGCGACGAGCAGCACGCCGACGCCGGCCGCCGAGGAGAGTCCCAGCGTCAGTCCCGCGATGAGACTGTGGATCGAGAGCGTCGCCAGCAGCAGGTACGGCGCGAACCCCGCACCCTCCCCCGCCGCGATCATCGCCGCCGACTCGGGGTCTTCCCCGCCGCGGCCCGACTCGATCGCGGTCGGCACCACCCGCTCGAGCCCGAGCACCGCGAGAAACGCCGCGGTCGCGATCGCGTACGCCGCCGGGTAGTCGAGCTCGGGATACGCCGAGGCGAAGCCCGCGTCCGCGTCACCCAGCAGATGAATCAGCCCCGCCGCCAGCAGCACACCGCCGGCAAAGCTGTTCCCGCAGGCGACCAACCGCGAGTCCTCGCGACTCGGCAGCAGCCACGGCGCGAAGACTCCGAGCCCTCCGACCACCGCGATCGCGATCGCGGCGCCGACGAGCAGACCGACGCCGACACCGGCGGCGGCGGTCGCGGTGACCGCCGCCGCCGGGCCGGTCGTGATCGTGTCCAACAGCAGGATCATGATCGAACCGTCCAGAACCAGACCGAGCCGCACAGTCCGTTCCGCGGACGCATCAGCTCGCCGTCGCGGCCGACGCCTGCTCGACCGCCTGCTTGACCGCCGCGAAGTCGATCTGGACGCCGGGATCGTCGCTCACCCAGGCGTACGCCACCTTGCCGTCGGCGCCGATCACGAACGCCGCCCGCTTGGTGACGCCCTTCAATCCCATGAGGTCGTCGTGCAGGGCGCCCCACTCCGCGGCCACGGTCTTGTTGAAGTCGCTCAGCAGCGGGAACGGAAGGTTCTCGATCTCGCGGAACTTCGCGTTGGCGAACGGACTGTCGATCGAGACGCCGTAGACGCTCGCGTTCATGCCGCTCCACGCCGACCAGTCGTTGCGGATCGTGCAGAACTCCTCGGTGCAGACGCCGCTGAAGGCGAGCGGGAAGAAGAGGACCACGACCGGACCACCGGCCTTGGTGGCATCGACCTCGACGGTCTTGCCGGGAGCCTCGGGCAGGGTGAAGACGGGGGCGGAGTCGCCGACGCTGAGGGCCATGGAGGTGGTCTCCGATCGGACGCGGACGAACGCCCGCGCGGGATGAGTGATGCAGGCGACGATCGAACGACCGATCGCCGAGGGAGAGGGTGACGAATACACACGACCGGAACGTCTGCCATCGACAGAGGTTCTCGGACGGGGAGAATACCGGGTCGGCCCCGAACGGTCCGAGCCCGGATCTCGGACCTCCCCGGAGAGGTCGTTTCGACGGAATCCCGGAATGGAGGCTCCCCATCGTCGCGAACGCGCATTATCTTCCGCTGCAGAGCCCGCGCGAGTTCCGCGCCCTCGGTCACCTCCAGAGGAGCCAATCGAAGATGCTGTCACGAACCTCCCTTCTCCGCGGGAGCCTCACGCTCGCCGCCACCCTGCTGGCCGGAGGCATCGCGACCGCCGGCGACCCCTGTGGTGATCCCGACTCCGGACTCTGCAACGAGGCCAACGGCACCCCCGGCTGCTCCGACGCGGCCTGCTGCACGAGCGTGTGTGCCGTGGACGGCTTCTGCTGCGACGTCGAATGGGACTCGACCTGCGTCGATCTCGCGCTGACCCTCTGCGGCGGGAGCGCGGGGTGCGGCGATCCCGCGTCGGGCGACTGCTCGGTGCCCAACGGCACCCCCGGCTGCTCCGACGCCGAGTGCTGCTCGAACGTCTGTGCCGAGGACCCCTACTGCTGCGACGTGGCCTGGGACTCGATCTGCGTCAGCGAGACGACGGTCCTCTGCTTCGACGGCGAGCCGCCCGAGAACAACACCTGCGACACCGCGACCGACCTCGGCTCCGGTGACCAGGTCGTCGCGTTCTCGAGCCTCGGCGCCTCGACCAGCGGGATCGAACTTCCCGCCGAATGCGAGAGCTTCGGCGAGACCGTGATTCGCGGCGACATCTGGTACACCTGGACGGCGAGCACCAGCGAGATCGTGCTCATGTCCACCTGCAACGATGCGGACTTCGACACCCGTCTCGCCCTCTGGGAAGGCCCCTGCGACGGCCTGACGCTCGTCGCCTGCAACGACGACGGCCTCGGCTGTGCGGGCTTCACCTCCGAGATGGTCGCCCAGGTCGTCGCGGGCACCACCTACTACATCCAGCTCGGCGGCTTCAACCCGCCCGCGCAGGGCACCGGCAACCTCACCATCTGCGAAGGCGACGCCTGCCTCGCGGGCTGCGTGGCGGCCTGCGAGAAGAGCGACGTGGTCGAGCTGGAGACCTGTGGGCAGGACACCAACGGTGGCTGCAACTCCGCCGGCAACCCGACCCAGCCGATCAACATCGGCGACACCGTCTGCGGCACCATGTGGGCCGCGGGCGGCACCCGCGACACCGACTTCTACAGCATCACCCTCACCGAGCCCTCGACGGTCCTGATGACCCTCGACTCGAACGCGGGCGGCGTGGTGCTGCTGGTGACCGAGGACTGCACCGTCGCCGGTGGTGGCGAAGCCACCTGCGGCGAGCCGATCGAGGCCTGTGCGCCGGCGGGCAACTACACGATCTTCGTGGGCGCGGCCGGCTTCGACGGTCTGCCCTGCGGAAGCGGTCCGCTCAACCTCTACCGACTCACCGTCGAGGCCGAGAGCACCGGCGCGATTCCCGGCGACACCTGCGACGACGCGATCGACCTCGGCGCCTTCGAAGGCGACGTGGCCGTGGACACCAACTGCACCGGCACCGACGGTGCCGACCTGCCCGCGATCTGCGACAGCGTCGGATCGGTCACGATCGACAACGATCTCTTCTACCGCTGGACCGTGCCGACCGACGGCGACTGGTCGATCTCGACCTGCAATCAGGCGAGCTTCGACACCCGCCTCGCTGCGTTCGACTCGTGCGGCGGCACCCTGATCGCCTGCAACGACGACGGCGACAACTGCGCCGGCTTCAGTTCACTGATGTCTCTCCCGGGTCTCACCGCGGGCGAGGAGATCATCATCCAGATCGGTGGCTGGGGCGGCGCCTCGGGCACTGCGACCATGTCCATCGTCGAAGGCGACGGCCAGCCCGAACCGCCGTCCAACGACGAGTGCGAAGGCGCTCTCCCGGTGGTCGACGGCCTGCTCGCGTTCAACAACGGCGGCTCGACCTCGTCCGGCCAGGCCCTGCCCACCGAGTGCGCCGACTTCGGCAACGACCAGATCAACAACGACCTCTGGTACCTCTACGAGGCCGAATGCAACGGCACCGTGACGCTGTCCTTCTGCGGCAGCACGTCGTTGGACACCAAGATCGCGGTCTACGACGCGGCCGAGGGCTGCCCGGTGAGCGGATCCGTGCCGCTGGCCTGCAACGACGATTCGTGCGGCCTCCAGTCGGAGACCAACTTCCTCGCCATCTGCGGCGAGAGCTACTACTTCCGACTCGGCACCTACTCGACGGCCGCCTTCGGCACGGGCACGCTCGACGTGTCCTGCGGCGGAAACCCCTGCGAGGGTGGCGGCGGCTGCGAGGGCGACTTCAACGATGACGGCGTCGTGAACGGTGCCGACTACGGCTTCATCCTCTCCGCGTGGGGCGCCTGTGGCGGCTGCCCCGAGGACCTCGACGGCGACGGACAGGTCGGCGGCTCGGATGTGGGTGCACTGCTCGCGGTGTGGGGCGACTGCCCCTGATCGCGACTCCGGTCTCCAAGACCGGAACCTTCCCGTGAATCTCCGCCCCCCGGCCACTTGGCCGGGGGGCGGTCGTATCTCCTCCAGACATCCGCGACCGGGCCATCGGGCCGAGAACTCTTTCCGACTCCGGTTCTCCAAGGAACGGCACCGCGCCGGAGCTCGTACGTCGTATAGTCGAACCTCCCGCGCCCCTCGCCTTCCACGCTCGCAGATGTCTCCCAGCACCCCTCCAACGTGCCCCCACCGGCGTGCACCACGGCCGGCCGCCCTCGTGGCGAGCCTTCTGATGGTGGTCTTCGCCATCGCGGGATCGACCCATGGACAGAACTGCCCGGGAAGCGGCGACTGTCTCGAGCCCAACGCGACCCCCGGCTGCTCCGATCCCGGATGCTGCGAGTCGGTCTGCACCCTCGACCCCTTCTGCTGCGAGGACTGGGACCTGACCTGCGCCACGACCGCGGACCTGACGTGCGCGGGCCTCTGCGGCGCCGCCGCCAGCGGCTCGTGCTTCGCCGCCAACGGGTCGCCGGCCTGCAACGACCGGACCTGCTGCGAGGCGGTCTGCCTCGGCGACCCCTTCTGCTGCAGCGGAGCCTGGGACGCGAGTTGCGCCCTCTTCGCGGGCTTCTTCTGCGAGGTCCCGGGCGGCGAGTGCGGTGACGCCGACGCGGGCGACTGCTTCGCCGCCAACGGCACGCCCGCCTGCAACGACACGGACTGCTGCGATGTGGTCTGCGGGATCGACCCGAGCTGCTGCGACCTCAACTGGGATGCGATCTGCGCGGCCATCGCGGCCGACGCCTGCACCGGCGCGTGCGTCGTCACGGTCGATGCCACCGACGGCGTGGAAGCGGAGAGTTGCGACGGCCCCTCCAACGACGCCTGCGACGGCGGCACCGCCGAGACCACGCTTCCGAATCGAGCGATGCACGGCACATTCCGCGACGACCTCGATCGCGACATCGTGATGATGGATGTCTCGGGGCTCGACCTCGACGGTGACGGAGAGGTCCGACTGCGACTGCAGGCGGCCGCGTCGTCGGCGCGGATCTCGGTGCGCGAGACCGACTGCGACGGAGGGCTGCTCTTCGAGATCGAGCCCGTCGCCTGCCTGACCACGACGCACGTCGCCTGCGTCCCCGCCACCATGCTCGCGTTCGTGATCGAGCCCACCGGCGAGGTGACCGACTGCGAGGATCCGGCCTGGCGACTCGCGACCGAGGTCGCCGACACCTGCGGGACCGTCTGCGGGAACGACTTCGACTGCCTCACCCCGCACGAGCACCCCGGCTGCACCGATCCGTCCTGCTGCGATCTGGTCTGCCAGCAGGATCCGGTGTGCTGCCAGTGGACCTGGGATGGTCCGTGCACGGTGCAGGCGGCCCAGCTCTGCGGCGGACCGCCGCCCGAGAACGATGCCTGCAGCTCGGCGATCGACGCGGCCCTCGGCACCACGCCGTTCCGTCAACTGCTCTCGACGCCGTCGGAGCCGGCCGGCGACTGCATCGACCCCGCGCTTCGAGGCGGCGATGTCTGGTTCCGCCATGTGGCCCGCTGCGACTCGCTGGTGCGGATCGGGACCTGCAGCACCGCCGACTTCGACACCCTCGTCGAGGTCTTCACCGGCGACTGCCGGAATCCGGTCCCGGTCGAGTGCGTGGACGACGAGGACTTCTGCGTCTTCGAGACCGGGTCGGTGCTCATCGATGCCGCCTGCGGGGAGCACTATCTCGTGCGGGTGAGCGGCGTGGACGATGCGACCGGCACCGGCGAGCTCCTCATCGAATGCTTCGGCGCGACCTGCCCGTGCCGCGAGGATCTCGACGCCGACGGCCGGGTGGACGGGGCGGATCTCGGCCGGCTCTTCATCGACTGGGGCGGGTGCCCGAAGGGCTGCGCCGCCGATCTGGACGACGACGGTCAGGTCGGCGGTTCGGACCTCGGACTGCTCTTCGCGGCGTGGGGCGACTGCTGAGCGCGGACCGCCGCGTCGCCCCGGCCGGTCCCCCGATCACCGGACGCCGGGCGTCTCCGGCGAGAGCGCCCGCCGCATGATCTTGCCTGTCGGGTTCCGAGGCAGTTCGTCCAGGTGCCGGATCTCCCGCGGCACCTTGTACTGGGCAAGCGTCTCGCGGCAGTGCGACCGCAGGGCCGTCTCGTCGAACTCGGCACCCTCCACCAACTCGACGAACGCCAGCGGGACCTCGCCCCGACTCGGATCGGGCTGCCCGATGACCGCGGACGACTTCACCGACGGATGACGATCGAGGACCTCCTCGATCTCCCGCGGGAAGACGTTCTCGCCGCCGATGATGAGCATCTCCTTGATGCGACCGGTGATCGAGAGGAAGCCGTCGGCGTCGAGCCTGCCCATGTCGCCGGTGCGAAGAAAGCCCTCGTCGTCGAACGCGGCCGCGGTCTCCTCGGGCCGCTTGAAGTAGCCGGGCATCACATTCGGGCCCTTGATCCGGATCTCGCCCTCCTCGCCCGGACCGAGGATCCGCCCGTCGTCGGAGACGATGCGTTCCTCGACCCCCGGCACCGCACGGCCGACCGAATGCGGGCGATACTCGTCCGGCAGACAGACATTGGTGACCGGCGCGGTCTCGGTGAGGCCGTACCCCTCGCAGATGCGGACCCCGAAGACCTCGTGGAACCCGTCGCTCACCGCGTCGGGCAGCGGCTCGCCGCCCGCGACCGCGAACCGCAGGCTGGCGAAGTCGTCGCGCTGGGCGGACTTCGCCAGTCGCAGCGCGTTGTACATCGAGGGGATCCCGATGAACGCGGTCGGCCGATGCTCGCGGGCGAGTTCGAGGATCCGCTTCGGCATGAACTTCGCGGTGTAGACGACGCGGCACCCCAGGCAGAGCGGAAGCAGGGTGAGCACCGTGAGTCCGAAGGTGTGGAACTGCGGCAGCACCCCGAGCATGACATCCCGCCTGCTGAAGTGCACCCACTCGACGACCTGATCGATGTTCGCCTGCAGGTTCGCGTCGGTGAGGATCACCCCCTTCGGCCGCCCCGACGTGCCCGAGGTGTAGAGGAGGACGGCGGGATCGTCGGCGGGCAGATGCCGCCGCGGCGCCGCGGGCGGGAGCCCGGAGAACGACATCTCGTCCATGAGGATCGGCGTCACGCCTTCGGGAAGCGGGCCGGTGAACTCGAGCATCTTCCCGACCGTGACGACCGCGTCGAGCTCGGCGTCCTCGATGACGAAGGCGAGATCATCCTTCGAGAGCAGGTAGTTCAGCGGGACGACCGTCCGACCGAGTCTCCAGCCCGCCAGAAGCGCGGCCGGGAAGAGCCCCGAGGTCGGCAGCATGACGCCCACCCGGGGTCGATCCGAGACCGCGGCGATCTTCGCGGCCAGATGCCGACCCACCAGCAGAAGCATCAGGCTCCGCCAGGCCCGCAGATCGTCCACGACGATCGGATGAAAGGGACGCCTGAGCAGACTTCGCCGAATGCGATCGTGAAGGTCCATGATGGCCTCGGACGATACCTCTGACATGCACATGCCGCCCCTCGCCGCACGGTCGCCCCGCCCCTGCCTCGCCTGCCTGACGCTGGGCCTCTCGCTCATCCTCTCCGGCTGCGGGGAGTCGTGGACCCGATCGCGGGACACCGCGATCCTCGCGATCGAACGCGGCGACGATGCGACGGCGCTCCAGGAGAGCCGCCGCATCGTGCGAAGCGGTCCCCGGAGCATGCGACCGGAGGCCGCGTACCTCGGCGGGATCGCCGCCCACCGGCTGGGCGATGACGCCGAAGCCATCCGACTGCTCGACATCGCGGTCACCGCGTCGGACTCGACGCTCCGAGGTCAGGCCCTGATCCAACGCGGCACGGTGGAGCGGACGATGGGCGGCCGCGACCGCGAGGCCGCCCGGGATCTCGAACGCGGCGGGCAGTTGCTCGGAGGCGACCTCGGGAGCGAGGCCCTTCTCCGCGGCGCCGAGATCTACAAGCAGCTCGGTCTCGAGGCCGACGCCCGACGATGCGTGGACGCTGCGGATCGGATCGGCGGCCCGAGACACGGCGCCGACACGCAGATCGCGGGCTTCACGATCCAGTTCGGAGCCTTCCAGAAGAAGTCCAGCGCCGAGGCCCATGCCCGCCGGATCGCCGCCGCGGTCCGAAACGCCGGCCTCGGCACGGTCCTCATCACCGAGCAGGAGGGCCTCTACAAGGTTCAGGTCGGCTGCTACCGCGACATCATGTCGGCCCAGCGGATGATGGACCGACTGCCCACCCCGTCGGTCGGGCCCGTGACCATCACCGCGATCGGTCCGTGATCGACGCTCCCGAGGTTCCCGACGCCCCGAAGACCCGGTCGGTGGCGGCCATGACCGCCGACACCGGAATCGCGTGCGCCCAGAACCGTTCCTTGAGCGGCTTGAACACCAGCGGCCACACCGGCGGGATGGTCTCGCCCTCGGACCACCCGGGTCGCCAGCGGATCGCGACCTTCCGCCGAACATAGAGCGTCACGAACCGCAGCCCGACGCACGACGCCAGATGCGCGACGCCGGAGTCGCTGCCGACGAATCCGCCGGATCCCGCGAGCCGCTCGGCCAGTCCGTCGAGATTCCCGGCGGCGACGCGGGTGCAGCCCGCGGACTCGATCCACGAGGTCGCGTCCGCCTCGCTCGGATGCGTCGTGAACTCCGGATGCCAGCCCTGGTCGCGCAGCCGACGGGCGACCTCCACGAACCGTGACGGAATCCACTGTCGCCGGGGATCGCCGGCGGTCGGATGAATGATGATCCGCCGGGGATCGGGGTCGGCGAGCTCCGAGTCGTCGGGAAGGCGGAGGCCCGTCTCGCGCGTCGCGTCGGCGACCCCGAAGATCGACCCGGACACCTCGGCATGCACGCTCACCATGTCGGCGAGCGGGCGACGATGCTCGGGAAGATCGTCGAGCACGAGCACCTCGTCGTGGCCCGCCCTCGCCTCGTCGCACACGTCCGCGGGCCGGAAGTGCAGCAGGATGTCGTGCTGTCGCCAGGCGTCGGCGCGGGCATCCGGAGCGGGCATCGGCCGGATGTCGGTCTCGGGAAACCAGCGACGCAGCGCGTGGAG
>JAUIHC010000009.1 GCA_030432455.1 Phycisphaerae bacterium
GAGATCGACCGCGAGCGTCCGCGTCGCCTTGGTCGCCTGCCAGCGGCCGACGAGGCTCACCGCGGTCGCGAGCACCGCGACCCCGACCAGTCCGAGGCCGATCGCGACGAGCAGCCGCTTGGAATCGGCCACGATGCCCCACGACTCGGGCACGAACCCCGCGACCGACTCGGGAAGCGGCGTGCCCGTGAACGCGTAGTCGATCGCGAGCTTCGTCGCCGCGGGCGGCGCGAGCGACAGGGCGGTGGCGAGGGTGAGGGTCGCCAGCGCGAAGAGCACCGAGCCGCGACGACGACCGAGCAGCGCGAAGAACACCCGAAGCAGGGTTCCCACCCCGCGCGACCGCTTCAGGCTGCGGACCGAACCGTGCCAGGTGACGGTCGCGGGTTCGGACTTCGCCCGGTGGCGCCGGGCTCGGAGCAGGCCCTTGTACGCCGCGAAGCGACGGCTGGTCGCCCCCTGTCGAAGGGCGGGATCGCGGTCGAGGTCGGTGGACTGGTCGAGCGGTCGGCTCACGCGTCGGTCGCCCGGATCGAGATGTCGATCGGCGTGCCGCCCGCCTCCTGCCCCCCAACGCGGCGGCGTCGGCGGATCTCGGGATTGCCGAGCTGACCGCAGGCCGCCATGACGTCGCGGCCCTTGGTCCCGCGGCGCTTCGTGAACTGCCCGTTCGCGATCGCCCGTCCGAGGAACGCGTCCACCGAGTCCTCGGTCGGGGCGGGCCACGGCGAGTCGCGTCGCGGGTTGTAGGGGATGACGTTCAACGAGCAGCGAAGCGGCTTCAGATACGCGCACACCTCGTCGCAGTGCTCGGGACCGTCGTTCACGCCGGGGATCAGGACGTACTCGACGCAGATCGCCGACTTCGGTCTGCCCGGCCACGCGAGCATCGCGTCCATGAGATCGTCCATCGGCCACGCCCGATCGACCGGCATGATCTCGGCGCGGATCGCGTCGTTCGGGGCGTTCAGACTGACCGCCAGATTCAACCGATGGAACCCCGGCTCCGCGGCGAGTTCGCCGAGTCGTCGAATCCCCTCGGGGTTGCCGACGGTCGAGACGCTGATGTTCGAGGCGGCGATCGCGGGGCCGTCGTGATCGGCGAGGATCCGGATGGCGGGGATCACCGCGTCGAGGTTGTCGGTCGGCTCGCCCATCCCCATGAAGACGATGTTCTTCGGGCGGTGGCCGACCTGATGGGTGGCCGCATGCCACTGGGCGACGATGTCCGCGGTGGCGAGGTGCCGGACGAGGCCCATCTGCGCCGTCTCGCAGAATCGGCAGCCCATGGCGCAGCCGACCTGACTCGACACGCACAGCGTGCGGGTGAGCGAGCCGTCCCGACGGCGCATCGGAATGAGCACCGACTCGGTCTCCAGCCCGTCGGGGAGCGTGAGCGTGAACTTGATCGTCTCGCCCTCGATCTCGCGGCGACCGACCGGGTGAAGCCTCGGTTCGGTGCCCGCAGGCACCACGCCGTCGCGGTGGAACGCCCGATAGGCCCGACGGGCCTCGCCGCCCCGGGCCACGCCGGACACGCGGCCGCACGCCTCGACGAACTCGGGGCTGGTGCTCGAGAGCGGGTCGGGTCGGGGCCCGGGGGCCGGGGAGGTGGCCGGGATGTCGGAGACGGAGGTCATCGAAGGGGTCGCCTGACGCGGGACCGCGCAGGGTAGCAGTCTGCGGCGAGCCGGCGGGGAGGGGGACCGCCGCGAAGGTCGTGATCGAGCGGCAGGCGATCACTATCATCCGTGGTTCGGCCGCCCCGGACGCGAGCGACTCCGTCTCGAATCCCGGGCGAACTCCCACTGTCGCGTCCTCGTGAGGGACGCCCCGCTCCGGATCCAGGCCGCCCGTCGGTCGCCCGAGGACCCCGTTTCATGCACATGCGTCACAGCGATGAGGAGCACGGCCCGCCGGTCGTTCCCGTCACCTTCATCCTCGAAGACCCCGAGGGGCTCACCGACACCGAGCAGGCCGAATGGCAGCTCATGGGCGGGGAGAAGGAGAGTCTGCTCGAACTGGCTCTGGAGAACGGCATCAACATCGAGCATGCGTGCGGCGGCGTCTGCGCCTGCTCGACGTGCCATGTCTATGTCGAGGAGGGCATGAATGAGATCACCGAGGCCGACGAGGACGAGGAGGACCGGGTCGAGGAGGCGCCGGGTCTGCAGGTGAACAGCCGCCTCGCCTGTCAGTGCAAGATCACCGGTGCAGGTCCGATACGGGTTCGGGTCCCCGCCTGGAACCGGAACGCGGTGAAGGAGATCCCGCACTGATCGCGACCCTTCGGCCCGAGAATCCGATCGAAGTCCGGCCCGCATCCGGTCGATCTTCCAGATCCGAGGATCCCCACCGATGACCGACTCCCAGAGCAGCACCCGCCGTCGCGGCCCGTCCGGTCCGGTCGTGACTCCCGCCCTTCGCTGGTGGCTTCGCGTGATTCTGGTGCTGTTCGGGGTGCTGGCACTGGACAGCGTCTATCTCGCCGCGGTGGACATCGCGGCGTGGTGGTCGGGCGAGCCTCGCGAGGATCAGGCGTATCTCTGGGCGATCCTGCTCCATCTGGTCCTCGGGCTCGCGATCATCGTGCCCTTCATCGTCTATGGCGTCAGGCACGCGGTGCGGGGGCGGTTCCGACCGAATCGTCGCGCGGTCGCGGTCGGCTGGGGCCTGCTCTGGGTCGGGGTCGCCCTGCTCGTGACCGGGGTCCTGCTCGTGCGGGTGGAGATCGGCGGCGTTCGACTCGGCATCGATCAGCCGGGGCTGCGGAACACGCTCTTCTGGGTTCACGCGGTCAGCCCGCTGGTCGCGATCTGGCTCTTCGTGCTGCACCGACTCGTCGGCCCGAAGCTCCGCTGGAAGCGGAGCCTGGTCTGGGGGGCGGGCGGACTGGCGACGGCGCTTGTCGCGCTCTCCGCGACCGGAACGCCCGAACCCGCGATGCCCGAGTCCTCGCAACTCGTCGCGCTCTCCACCTCGACGAGCGACCTCTTCGCACCGGCGATGGTCGAGACGGCGGATCAGGGCACGGTGCCGATCGATCATCTGCTCGACAACGACCACTGCATCGAGTGCCATCAGGACGCGCATGCCCAGTGGGCCGACTCGGTCCACGCCGCGAGCTCGTTCAACAATCCGCTCTACGCCTTCTCGGTCCGCAACACGCGACAGGCGATGCTCGACCGTTTCGACACGCTGGAGCCGAGCCGCTTCTGCGCCGGCTGCCACGACCCCGCGATCCTCATGTCGGGAAGCTGGGGCGAGGACCGCTGGACGGATCCGGCCAGGGCCGACGAGGTCGCGACCGATCGCCTCGGGTCCGCGAGCATCGGCTGCATCGTCTGTCACGGGATCGAGTCGGTGTCGGACATGGGCAACGCGTCCTACACCTTCAAGGATCCGCCGCGGTATCCGTTCGCCTTCAGCGACTCGCCGTTCCTGCAGTGGGTGAACCGGCAGCTGATCCTCGCCAAGCCCGACTTCCACAAGCGGACCTTCCTGAAGCCGGTGCACACGCAGGCGGAGTTCTGCGCCACCTGTCACAAGGTGTTCCTGCCCGAGCAGCTCAACGGCTACAAGTGGCTGCCGGGTCAGAACCACTACGACACCTGGCGGCTCTCGGGCGTCTCCGGTCGCGGGATCGGCTCGTGGTACTGGCCGCCGGCGATCAGCGACGACTGCAACGACTGCCACATGCCGCTCGTGCCGAGCGAGACCGTGGCGGCGAAGCCGCGCGACGACTCCGGTCTCGCGACCGTGCACCACCACGGATTCCATGCCGCGAATCCCGCCCTGGCCGCGATCGCCGCGGCGCAGAACCCCGACGATGCCGAGGCCGCCGCCCGGGCGGCGCGGGTGCACGACGAGTGCTCGCGCTACGAGGAGGACGTGGTTCGACTCGACCTCATCGGCATCCGCGCCGACGGCCGGGTGGACGGCGACTTCCGCGGCCCGGTCGGCATGGCGCCGACCTGGGTCGAGCCGGGCGAGACGGTGCTGCTGGAGTCGATCGTGCGGACGCTCAAGCTCGGGCATCCGCTCACCCAGGGCACCGCCGACAGCAACGAATTGTGGATCGAGATCGAGGTCGGCCTGCGACCCGACGCGACGATCGAGGCGAGCCGACTCGGTGGCTCCGGCGACATCCTCGCCGACGGCCGGGTCGATCCGTGGTCGAAGTTCCTGAATCTCTGGATGCTCGATCGCGACGGCAACCGCATCGAGCGTCGCAACCCCGAGGACATCTTCGTCCCGCTCTACAACCACCAGATCCCGCCCGGCGCCGCCGACCTCACGCACTACCGCCTGACGATCCCCGAGGACGCGAGCGGCGAACTCGTGATCCGCGGTCGGGTGCGGTACCGCAAGTTCGACGTGCCGCTGATGCAGCACGCCTTCGGGGCCGAGGAGGGCGAGCGGCTCGTGAAGCTCCTCCCGGTGCTCGATCTCGCCGAGACCACGGTGACCATCCCGATCGGCCGCGACACCGGCGAGGCGACCACCACGCTGAAGGCCCCCGACTGGCAGCGGTGGAACGACTACGGCATCGGACTCGTTCGAGCAGGTTCCGGTGGCGGCGTCGCCAAGGGACAGCTCGCGCAGGCGATCGAGGCGTTCGCCGAGGTCGAGAAGCTCGGATTCGCGGACGGCGCCCTCAATCAGGGGCGGGCGATGATCATCGAGGGGCGCATCATGGACGCCTCCGCGGCGCTCGCGCGGGCGGCGGAGAACCCCGAACTCAAGTGGCCGTGGGCGCTCGACTGGTACTCGGCGGCGGCGGCCCGCGAACTCGGCGATCTCGAAGAGGCGGTGCGGCGGCTGGAGCGGATCATCGCGGCCCGCTACCCGACCGCGGTCGAGCGAGGGTACGACTTCTCGCGGGACGAGCGGGTGTGGAACGAACTCGCGACCGTCCGGTTCCAACTCGCCCGCTCGGCGGCGACCGACGAGTCGCACGCCGCGCAGGTCGCCGGGGCGAGCGAGGCGGTGGAACGGTCGCTGTCGCTCAATCCGCAGATGGCCCAGTCGTGGTTCCTCGCGTCCCGCATCCGGGAAGCGGCGGGCGATGCCGAGGGTGCGAAGGCGGCGCTCGCCGAGTTCGAGCTGCTCCGGCCCGACGACAACGCCCGCGACCGCGCGATCCGACTCGCCCGGAGCCGGAGCGAGGTCGCCGATCACGCCGCCGAGCCGATCGCGATCTACGACCTGACGACGCTGAAGGCCGACGCGGTCGAAGCGGCGGGGGACACCACCGACGCCGCCGACGATCGATCGGTCGCGGCGGCGACCTCGGAGGCCACGCGATGAGCGGATCGACCACGCCACCGCGTCGCGACCGCGACGCGATCATCGGGGTCGCGTTTCGTCGCAGCCTCTTCGTGGCGGGCGGCATCGGTGCGGTGGTCGGTGGAGTGATCCTCGCCCGCACCGTGCTCGACGCCGAGCCGGTCCGGGAGGCCGACACGAGTGGCGTCGAGGCGCCCGCGGTGGACACCGCGCCCGCCCCCGAAGTCGTCGATCTCTCGATGCCCTTCGCCGACATGACCGAGGCGTGGGGCGTGGACTTCGTGCGCGACAACGGCGCCCGGGGCGGGAAGCTGCTTCCCGAGTCGCTCGGCGGCGGCGTCGCGGTGGTCGATCTCGACGGGGACGAGCGGCCGGATCTCGTCTTCATCGACGGCGGCGATCTGCTCGAGGAGGGGCCGCGGGAGATCGTGGTCGCGTACCGGAATGTCGAGGGCGACGACGGCGCACCTCGATTCGAGCGGGTGAGGGAGATCCCGACCTTCGCCGGGCACGGCATGGGCGTCGCCGCGGGCGATGTCGACGGCGACGGCGATGCGGATCTCTTCATCTCGATGATGGGTCGCGACCGCCTGCTCCGCAACGAGTCGAGTGCGGGAGAGATCCGCTTCACGGACGCGACCGACGAGTTCGGCATGCCCGACGACCACGCGTGGAGCACCGCGGTCGGGTTCGCGGATCTCGATGCCGACGGCGATCTCGATCTCGCGGGCCTCTGCTATGTGGACTGGTCGCCGGAGATCGATGCCGCGGTGGACTTCCGCATCGACGGTCTCGGCCGCGCCTACGGACCGCCGACGGGCTTCGGCGCGACGGTGCCGTTCCTGTTCCTCAACGAGACCGACGAGTCGGGGCGGCCCCGATTCGTCGAGGCGGGCGAGGAGCGCGGGCTTCGTCAGGTGAATCCCGAGACCGGGCAGCCCGAGGGCAAGGGGCTGGCGATCTCGTTCGTCGATCTCGACGGCGACGGCGACCTCGACATCGTGGGTGCCAACGACACCACCGCCAACGCCGCGTGGATCAACGACGGCACTGGCCGATTCGAGGAGCGGGGGCGGCGGATGGGCGTCGCATTCGACCGTTCCGGAGCGGCCACCGGCGCCATGGGACTCGATGTGGCGACCCGGCCCGGTCGGGGTGGCGAGGAGACGATCGTCGCGATCGGCAACTTCGCCAACGAGCCGAGCTCGCTCTTCGTGCGTCGGCCGGGCGAGGCGGCGTTCTTCGACGACGCGGCGAGCGAGGGGATCTCGGCCGCCACGCGACGAGCCCTGACCTTCGGTCTGCTCTTCACCGATCTCGACCTCGACGGCGTCGAGGATCTCATCCAGGCCAACGGCCATCTGGAGGAGGAGATCACGGTGGTGCAGGCGAGCCAGTCGTACCGGCAGCCGGGACAGGTCTTCCGCGGTCTGCCCGCGTCCAAGGGCGGCGGCTTCCGCGAGGTGCCGATCGACGCCCTCGGCGCCCTCGGAACCGAGGTCGTCGGTCGAGGACTCGCCAGCGGCGATCTCGACCTCGACGGCGACCTCGACCTCGTGCTCACCCAGGTCGCGGGCCCGCCGCTCGTGCTCCGCAACGACGCGGCCACGGGTCGGGGCGTGCAGGTGCGGCTCGACGGACCGGCGGGCAACCCCGACGCGATCGGGGCGGTGCTCACCGCGACAATCGGCGACCGCACGCTGGTGCGACGCATCATGCCGACGCGAAGCTACCTCTCGCAGGTCGAACCCGTCGCGGTCTTCGGACTCGGCGATGCCGACGCGATCGACCGCCTCGAGATCCGCTGGCCGGATGGCACGATCACGGTCGAGGACGGCCCGATCGCGCCGGGACGGGTTCGGTTCGGGCGGTAGGGGGGATCGAGATTGGAGATGTGAGAGTCGGGTCAGGCACCGATCCCGCTCCCCCTCCGGGGGAGCTCCGGCGAAGCCGGTGAGGGGGCTTCTCCGCCGACTCGATGAATCGCCGAGCCGACCACGAACCACCAAGAACAACGCCGCCGGCCCGAAGGCCGGCGGCGTGTCGTTGTTCCTGCCAGGTCTTCCGACCCGGGACGGTCAGCAGTCGCCGCCGAACGCCGCGATCATCAGGCCCATGTCGGCGCCGTCGGTGTTCCCGTCGCCGTTGACGTCGCCCGCCGGGGTGCCCCAGGCGGCGACGAGCAGGCCGATGTCGGCACCGTTGACCATGCCGTCACCGTTGAGATCCTCCGGGCAGCCGGTCTGGACGCACTCCACGCGGCTCACCACGACATCGTCGATGGCCGCCTCGGTCACCGAGTTGTTCGGGGCGTCGGCCACCGAGAATCGGACCTGCACGGTGGCGGTGGGGGCGACGATGTCGGCCACGTTGAACGACGCGGCGTTCCAGCCCGCGGGGCCGTTGGTGACGCTCATCGCCGTGATCCACGGGCCGCCGTTGCTGACCTGCACGAGCAGGGTGTCCTCGGCGGTGGTGCCGAAGTCGTCGCAGGCGAGCCACCAGTTGAAGGTGACGGTGGCGTCACCCTCGGAGAGATCGAAGACCGGCGAGATCAGGTTCACCGGACCACCGTCGAGGTCGGCGGTGCCGGCGGAGCCGCCGGGGAGGCCGTTCTGCGTGACCCAGCAGTACTGGCCGCTCGCCGCCTCGCCCGGGGCGTACTGGGCGCCGGCGCTGGTGGTGGCGATCGGGATCGCCCGCTCCCAGGCGCCCGACGTGGCGCCGAGGTTCTCGCTGGTCCAGCCGCCGTTGCCGACTTCCATGTCGTCGCTGAACGCCACGACGAAGTCGCTTGCGACATCGAGGTCGTGGTCGCCGACCGGCGGATCGCGGTACTCGCCGCCACCCTGCAGACGGGCGGACACGTGGAAGGACACATCCTGGCCGCAGTCGAAGGCGGGGAGGGTGGCGGTCCAGGTCGAACCGGAACCGCTCATCGGATACGAGATCGGTCCTTCGTTGTCGATCGAGACGATCAGCGAGGGGCTCGAGGGGTCGAGCGTACCGCCGACCGCGGTGATCGAGACGGGGAACTCCGTGGCGGCGCCGGGCTCGGCGGTCGTGGGCACGCCGTCGGGATAGGTGAAGTCCACGCCGATCGGCGGATTGTTCATCCAGACGCTGATGCCGTAGCAGGCACCGATCACCAGATCGAGCCAGCCGTCGTTGTTCAGATCGATCGGCGCCGAGTCGTAGGTGGACTGCAGCGCCCAGTTCGGCAGGATGAGCTCGTCCTCCTGGAGGAGATCGCTGGTGATGCCGCTGTTGCGATAGATGTGCATCCGGCGGCCCGAGCTCGGGCAGAAGGGGCCGAGGTCGGAGTCGACGTCGGCGATGAGGACGTCGAGCCAGCCGTCGTTGTCGAGGTCGCCGAACTGGATCGAGTTGCCGAACTCGCTGAACGAGTCGGTCATGGTGTAGCGGGTCCAGGTCGCGATGCCCGACCCGTTGTTCCCGTTGTTGATCATGTACGCGTCCTGACCGTCGTCGGCGGTGACGATGTCCACCCGGCCGTCGTTGTTCAGGTCGGCGGCGTTCATGCCGTAGGGGGCGCCGCCGGTGACGGTGTGCGGGCCGTTCCAGCCGGAGCCGTTGGTCTGGTAGAGGACCGCGATGTCCTGGCCGCTGGTCAGCGTGTTGACGCGGATGACATCGAGGAGGCCGTCGTTGTTCACATCACGGACCGCGCACTCGTTGCCGAAGGCCTGGGCGAGCTGGGCCGCGGTCATGCTGGTGGTGGTCGTGTCGTAGAAGTAGCCGGGCGCCTCGGCGCCGCGGTTGAAGAGCAGCTTGCCGTCGTAGTCCTTGCTGGCGTTCTCGGCCGGGGACTGGTTGCACTCGCTGACGCCGTCCACGACGTCGTTGGTGTCGCCGTCGCCGTTGAGGTCGATGCAGATCGTGCCGCTGGTCTCGGGGGTGTCGTAGTCGACGAAGTAGAGGTCGGCGTAGCCGTCGTTGTTCAGGTCGCCGACGTCGATCGCACAGGCACGGGGGTTCGCGGCCGAGCCGTTCTTCGCGAAGAGCTCGGGGATGCGGTCGTCCTCGAACCGGAAGCCGAGCCAGTTGCCGGAGGCGTCGTTGCCGAGGTTCATGTAGATCCGCGGCTGGCCGATGCGGGCGCTCTGGTTGTCGCTCATCGTGGTCGAGGTGACCAGGTCGAGCCAGCCGTCGTTGTCGAAGTCGATCGCCTTCACGTCGCGGTCGTTGGTGAGGGCGAGGAAGCCGTTGTCACCGGACACGTTCGAGGCGCTGGCGTAGAGGTCGGTGCGATCGACCAGCACGCCGCCCTCGTTCATGAGCAGCAGGTTGCGGGCGCCACCTTCGATCGAGCCGGGGAACTTCCGGACGATCGCGAGATCGGTCCAGCCGTCCTGGTCGAAGTCCGCCCACGCGAAGTCCTTCTCGATGTTGTCGTTCACCGAGTAGAGCGGGTCGATGACGAGGCGGGTGTTGGTCGCCTCGATGTAGTCGACCCACTGGGCGTGGGCCGAGGCGGCGAGGGTGGTCGCCGCGAGAAGTCCGAGTCCGGTGCCGAAGCGCATCTGGCTCTCCTGGTGGTCCGCCCGGGGGGGCGGGGGTGGTCGAAGTCCACCTCGTCGAAACATTCCCGACCTTCGGCCGGGATTCTGCAGACAGGGTCGAGGGGTCAGGGGCACGCGCCCCAGCCCGCGATCATGAGGCCGAGGTCGGCCCCGTTCACGAGTCCGTCGCCGTTGAGATCCTCGCGGCAGTCCGCGCACGATCCCCAGGCGGCGATCATCAGTCCGAGGTCCGCGCCGTTCACCTGCCGGTCGCAGGTGAGGTCCGCGGGGCACGGGGCCGGGCAGTCGTCCGGCACGCCGTCGAGATCGGCGTCGGCGGCACCGAGGAAGATCTCCTCGAGGTTCGAGACGCCGTCGCAGTCGCAGTCTCCGTTCTCCCCCTCGAAGGCGAGGAGGAACGACCGGAGGTCGGCGGCGTCCACATCGCCGTCCTGATCGATGTCGGCGATGCCGCAGGGCATGTCGGGGGTGATCGTGACATCCACCGCGGCGCAGTCGAGGAACGCGGTCCAGTCGGCGAGGTCGATCGCGTCGTCGTCGTTCTGGTCGAAGTCGGCGCGGCCGAGCGACTTCAGGAACTCGAAGAGCAGGAACTCGTCGTTCTTGTCCATGCTCGCGAAGGCGTTCGCGGCGGCGGCACCCTCGCCGAAGGGGCCGTGCGCCTGGATCGCGGCCCGCAGTCGGTCGTCGAGCGTGCCGCCCGAGACCCGACCGTCGTGCAGCATCGCGAGACGACGGGCCACGCCCATCAGCGGGGTGGTGCGGAACTCCTGTCCGGTGGCGTCGCCCTGGGGCATGCCGTCGCCGAGGAGTCCCATGTCGTGCAGGAGGAAGTCGGAGTACGGTCGGACGACGGTGTTCCGAAGGGCCGGTTCGAGGCCCGGATCGTCGATCGTGGTGAACGACGCCACATGGCAACCGTTGCAGCCGAGGTCGTTGAACACCGCTTCGCCGCTCATGCCGCTTCGCGGGGACTGGGGCGGGGCGGTCATGTATCGCTGGAAGGCGGTCACGTGATCGACGAAGGTCAGGCCGTGCTCGTCGGGATGGTCCTCGGGATCCGGGACCTCGTCGCAGAGGGCGAGGATGTCGAGATCGCCGTTCGGGGCGTTCTCCTCGCCGAAGACGTCGTTGGTGAGGCCCATCTCGTTGAGGGCGGCGTCGCCGGAGAATGTCTTCACGGTGGCGATGATCGACTTCCAGCCGAATCGTCCGGCACGGCCGGTCGCACCCGTGGCGGGGTCGTCCACCCAGTGCACGCGTCCGCTGACGCCGTCGCCGTCGAGGTCGTCGGGATCGGCGTTGGCGGCGATGTCGGCATCCGCGATCGCCTCGACCAGTCCGTAGCCCATCATGCCGGGCGTGATGCGGTTGGTCACGAAGTTCGCCTCGGGCGGGAGCGTCTCCTCGCAGCCGGCGGCGATCGCGACCAGCTGCCGGAGCGTGCCGCCCGGCAGCATCTGGAACGGCTCCTCGGACTTCTCGTCGAGGAAGGCGAAGTGCTCGACCTGAATGTTGCCGGGCCCGCCGTCGGGGTTCGAGTGGCACGACCGACAGTTCGACTTGTTGAAGATCGGTCCCAGCCCATCCTCGACCGGCAGCGGCGTCGAGTAGTACTCGCGTCCCTCCCAGAACAGCGTCTCCTGCTCGGGCGTGAGGCCGTGGATCGGGGCGCCCACCGGCGGGTTGGGCACGATCACGAGGCCGCGGCGTCGATCTCCGGCCTCGGCGTGCACGGCGAGCAGGGTTCCGAGCGTCGCCGCGGAGAGGCTGACGAGGACCGATGTCTGCATGCGCGTGAAGGCCACGGTCGGCTCCGAGCCCCGGCGGGGGGCGGGTTCTGATCTGCGCGGCCGTGATCGCCGCGGCGTGAAAGGGGACCTTCCGGAGAAGGCCGCGTCGCCGGATCGCTATCCTCAACGAACGTCACCGGAACGACACCGTCCATTGTTGCCCGGAAGAACGCGTCGGTCCATGCTTTCGGACCCATTCCGTCGATCCCGGATCCACAAAACCTCCATTCGACCTCGATGACCCTCTCGGCACCCCGCACGGCATGATGAGATTCCGATATCTCGATCCGAGAACCCGACTTCGTGATCCCCGGGTCGGGTTGCTGTGTCTCGCGGCCGGGATGGCGGTGGTCGGATGCGGCGACGACTCCGGCCCGACCTCGGTGCCGGAGACGACGACCGACGCCGTCGAGCGCGGGGCCTCGGTGTCCCCGCTGCCGCCGCCGACCGATCCACGCTTCCAGCTCGGTCGGCAACTGCTCCTGAGCGGCCGGTACGAGGAGGCGGAGGTGGTGCTGACCGGACTCGACGGCGAGGGACCGCGGCATCCCAGCGTGGCGTTCCTCCTCGCCGTCGCGATCCAGAAGCAGAAGAAGTACGCCCCGGCGCTGGCACGACTCGACGAACTCGCGACCCTGAGCGTGGACTACCCCGAACGACGCGGGCTCGAACACTTCCGGGGGTGGTGCCTGTTCTATCTCGGACGACCGGACGAGGCCGCCGGGGCGTTCGAAGCGCATCTGGCCGTTCAGCCCGATGAGGCCGACTCGCACTTCGGGCTCGGGGTGAGTCGCCTGGAGCTCGGCGAGACCGAGGCGGCGCTCGCGTGCTTCGATCGGGCGATCGAACTCGATCTCGCGGTCGTGGAGGATCGACCCGACCGCCGCCGCGATCTCGGCAAGGCGTGGATCCGCCGGGGCGACGCGCTCTGGGAGCTCGGGCGATTCGAGGCGGCGACGGCGTCGTTCCACAAGGGCGTCATCCAGTTCCCCGACCACTACGAGGGCTGGGCGAAGCTCGCCCGCGGCCACGAACGACTCGGCGATTCGGACAAGGTCGCGTGGGCGCAGCGCGAGGAGCGGAACGCCCGGGTTCGGGTCGGAGCGCCGGTCGACGGCGACCTGACGGAGCCGGACGCGTGAGCGGGTGTCGCGTCGCGATCCTCGCCGTCGCGTCCCTGCCGGTGATCGCGTGCGATCACTCGCCGCGGACGGATGTCGGCGATGCCATCGATGCCGCCCCGGCCGAGCCCGCCGACGCCACCGTCGCGTTCCGATTCGTCGATGCCACCGCGTCCGCGGGGCTTGCGGGCATCGTCACCACCAGTGGAGCCGACCCCTCGACCGCGATCGTCGAGGTGAAGGGCGTCGGCCTCGGGCTCATCGACGGCGACGGTGACGGCGATCTCGATCTGGTCGTGCCGAATGGGGCGACCCTCGCCTCGCCGCACGCCGGTCCCGGTGCCCGGTATCTCCGGAATCTCGCGGTCGAGACCGGGCGTCTCGCCTTCGAGGATGCGACCGCCGGATCCGGGCTCGAGGCGCACCGCGACTGGTCGTTCGGCGTCGCGGTGGGCGATGTGAACGACGACGGACACGAGGATCTGGTCGTCGGCACGCTGGGATCCGACCGACTCTGGCTCGGCCGCGGCGACGGACGCTTCGAGGACGCGACCGATGCGTGGGGCATCGGCGACGAGCCGGGCTGGACCTCGAGCGTCGGACTCGGCGACCTCGACGGCGACGGCGACCTCGATCTGGTCGCGGTCGGCTATCTCGACCTCGACCCGGCGGCGCCGCCCGCGACCTCGACCTTCCGCGGCATCGAGGTGCTCTCCGGTCCGCGGGGGCTCGAGCCGCGGGCCGACCGCTGGTACGAGAACGACGGCGATCGCTTCGTGCGTCGCGCGGTCGAGGCGCCCGCCCGCTACGGACTCAACCTCGTCATCGCCGATCTCGACGGCGACGGCCGTCAGGACGTGCTGGTCGGCAACGACTCGCATCCCAACCAGTTCTTCCGCAACCTCGGCGACTGGCGCTTCCAGGACGAGGCGGTGCGGACGGGGCTCGCCACCAACCGTGAGGGCGACGCGCAGGCCACGATGGGGATGGCGATCGGCGACGTGGACGACGACGGCACGCCCGACGTCTTCAGCACGAACTTCTCCAGCGACACCAACACCCTGCACGCGAACCGCGACGGCTGGTTCGACGACCGGACCCGTCCGCTCGGGCTCGCCGAGGGGTCGCGGCCGCTGCTCGGCTGGGCGTGCGAGTTCGTGGATCTCGAGCACGACGGGGACGAGGATCTGGTCGTGGTGAACGGTCATGTCTACCCGCAGGCCACGATCGAGACGATGGACAGCGCGGCCACCCAGCCGCCCGCGGTCTGGCGTCGCGAGGGCGACCGCTTCCGGTTCGTGGATCCGACCGACGATGCGAACGCCGCGCTGGTCGTTGCGAATCCCTGGCTGGTCGAGCCGCATCGCGATCGCAGTGCGGTCTTCGCGGATCTCGATCTCGACGGCGATGTGGACATCGTGGTCGCGGAGCACAACGGGCCGCTGCGACTGCTGGAGAACCGGCATGTCCCCGACGCCCGCGGCGGCGACGACTGGATCGTCGTCCGGCCGGTGCCCGCGATCGGGGCGGAGGTCGTGGTGCAGGACGAGCACCAGCCGAGGCGGCGCTGGATTCGCGGGGGCGGACCGTTCCAGTCGAACGCGAGCCCCGAGGCGCATCTGGGACTGACCGTGACGCACGAGGGGCCGGTTCCGATCGAGGTGCGATGGCCCGACGGCACGGTGCGGCGAACCGCCGCGCTTCCCGGTGAGCGGATCGTGGTGCGGAGGCGCGACCGATGAGCGGAGCTGGATCGAGGATCGACGATGCCGAGTTCGAGGACGCCTGTCTCGCTCGGTTCGCGGAGCTGGTCGAGAGCGTCGGAGTCAAGCGATTCTCCGCGTCGCTCGGCATCTCCACCCGGCAGGTGAACCGGATCCTGTCGGGCGTGCAGCCCAATCCGATCGCCCGGCTGATCCGCGGGCTGCAGGCCGCGACGCCCGAGGCGGGGGAGCGGGTCCTCGACTTCATCGCCGCGGAGATGGGCGGGCACTTCGTGCCGCGACAGGACGAGGACGCCGCCATGACCAGCGCGATCAAGGAGGCGGCCGAGGCGATCGCGGCCCTCAGCGACGGCAAGGTGGACGAGGACGATCGCCGCGAGATCCGCGAGGCGATCAGTGCGCTGGAGTCGGTGCTTCGCGCGGTGCGACGGGAGGAACGCTGATCGTCACGATCGGCTCACAGCACCGGTGACAGCAGGCCCGCCGCGTTCTCGGCGAGGCGATGCCGGAGGCCGCGTTCCAACCAGCGGTCGAGCGCCACGGGGACGCTGCGGTCCATGTACGACTGCTGAAGGAACCGCAGCGAACTCGCGAAGTCCGAGTCGTACACCAGCACGCCCGCCTCGAAGTTCAGGTCGAAGCTGCGGCGATCGAGGTTGCAGCTGGTGACCACCGCGATCCGTCGGTCCACGCAGATCGTCTTCGCGTGGAGCAGTCCGCCCTCGAACTCGAGGATCCGAACGCCCGCATCGAGAAGCGGGGCGTAGTTCGACCGGCTCGCGAGCCCGACGAGGCGTGAATCGTTGCGACGGGGCACGACCACGGTGACGTCGATGCCGCGACGAGCCGCGGTCGCGAGATTGACGATCGTCGCGCCGTCGGGGACGAAGTACGGCGTGGTCAGCACCAGTTCCGAATCGGCCTCGTGGATGCACGACTGGACGAGCTGGGTGGCGGCCGCGTTCTCGAAGTTCGGCCCGCTCGCGAAGACCTGGCAGATCGAGCCGCCTTCGACGGGCGCGACCGGCCGGAGCAGGCACTCGACCAGCGACTCGTCGGTGTCGAGATACCAGTCCTCCACGAACAGCAGGTGCAGTTCCTTGGCGACCGGCCCCTCGATCCGGAGGGCGCAGTCCACCCAGGGGGCGTACTTCGGCTTCGGAGCGAAGCTCGCCTCGGCGAGATTCTGACTGCCGGTCCACGCGAGTCGGTCGTCGATGACCGCGATCTTCCGATGGTTCCGAAGATCGACCCGGGCGAAGAGGGCGCGGACCGCGCTCACCGGGAGCGCCGCCCGGACCGCGACGCCGCCCGCCCGCATCCGCTCGCACAGGTCGGACTTCAGGAACGCCTTGCTGCCGACCGCATCCACCAGCACCCGGCAGGTGACGCCCCGGGCGACCGCCCGCACGAGCGCCTCGCCGATCCGGGTTCCGGCGGCGTCGTCCAGCCAGATGTAGACGAGGAAGTGGCACGTCCGTTCGGCGGCGTCGATGTCCGCCTCCATCCGTGCGATCACGCGGTCGGTGTCGCCGAAGAGCTGGAGGGCGTTGCCCCGAACCGGCGGACCGCCGCTGATCCGCTCCGCCAGTCGGGCCAGATGCCGTTCCTGATCGGCGAGATCGCCGTGGGCCGAGGCCCGCGGATCGCCGTCCGCGTGGATCTCGGGCCGATCGAGCTCGGCGAGGATGTGCCGGTGCCGTTTGATGCGGAGACGCCCGAGCCGGGTGCCGCCGAGAAACAGGAAGAGGATCTCGCCGACGACAGGGAGGCCGCCGAGGATCAGGATCCAGCCGATCCGGGCCTCGGGCGAGGTGCGTCGCCGGGCGAGGACCATGAGCACCAGCGCCACCCGCACGAGCAGCTCGACGACGATGACGGCTTCGCCGGTGAGGCCGTATCGACCGAGCCACTCGAGCACGCTGTTCGGCATTCGACGACTCCGGAAGGCCCGAGGGCTCGAGCGGCCGACGAACCGGGATCCTCCCGGAGATCAGAGGATCTCGAGGATCTCGAACTGGGTCGCGCCCTTGGGCAGGTCCACGCGAACGACCTCGCCCACGCGGGACTTCATGAGCGCCTCGCCGAGCGGGCTGGTGGTCGTGACCTCGACGTAGTCCAGCGAGAAGTCGTTGCTCGCGGTGCCGACGATCTTGTAGAGGTCCTCGTCGCCGCTGTCGACCTCGCGAAGCCGGACCGTCGCCCCGACGAAGACCATGTCCTCGGGGATGTCGAGGTCGTCGGAGACCTGGCAGTTGGCCAGTCGCTCCTCGATGTCCTTGATCTTGGCGTTGTTCATCCCCTGATCCTCGCGGGCCGCGTGGTACTCCGCGTTCTCCTTGAGGTCGCCCAGCGCCCTGGCCTCCGCGATGCGAACGATGATCTCCTTCCCTCGGGTGTGGAGTTCGCGAAGCTCCTGTTCAAGCTTCTCCTTGTCGGCGCGGGTGAGGAATTCCATCGTCGGCTCCCGATCGGTGGGGGGCGGTGGGTAAGCGGAACGGATCGTTTCGCGGGGACCGATGATCGTGAAGAAAGCCCCGCCGGCATCGGCGAGGCGTCACGGGTCATCGAACTGGCGGTCAGGATACCGAGGTGGTGGGGGCCTCGCCAGCCGGGACGGGGCGACGGGTGGCGGCCACGACCCAGACCACGATCGCCGAGGCGGCGGTTCCGGCCGCGGGCCACCAGGCCGACGAGATCAGCGGTCCCGGCCCCCGACCGGCCTCGATCCAGGCGCGGACGAAGGGACCGTCGAGGATGCCGCCCGCGGCGCCACGCCCGCCGACCAGCGCCGGCACCCCGATCGACCACGCGAGCAGCGCGATCATCGCGGCGGTCCGTCCCCGGGCGGTGGCGGTGGCCCAGGCCACGAGGCCGCCGACGAGGAGGCTCGCGGCCACCGCCTCGGCATCCACGACGAGCACCCGACCGACCGGCCAGGTGGTCACCAGTCGCATGGGCCAGAGCATGATCTGCCAGAAGACGACGATCGCGATCGTGTCCAGCGCCGCCGAGAGCACCGGGCGAGGCCGCGGCGTGCAGGACAGTCGGACCAGCGGCCACGCGATCACGGTGAGCACCAGCATCGACTGCACCATCATCCGGATGGCCGGGGTGTAGGAGAGCGAGGTGGGCTGGAGCGGAGGGGTCGGCCCCACCAGCAGGAGCCACGATGCCGCGATCCACGCACTCGCCCCGACCACGAGGCCGCGGGGAGGCAGGGGGCGGGCGATCTGGGGTCCGTGGTGCACGCCGCGAGGATAGCCGGTGCGGGACGAGCGGCGATTCTGCGGCGGATCGGGCCGTCCGGTCGATGCCAGAGCCCATGGCAGCGAGACGTTCCAGTCGGTCGGGATCGGGTCGGGGTCGCGGTTCCTCCAAGGGCCGCGGGAAGAATGCTCGTCCCACGATGGGCGAACGGCTTCAG
>JAUIHC010000396.1 GCA_030432455.1 Phycisphaerae bacterium
AGAGTAGAGAGTGGAGAGGGGTGCGTGGCACGTGGGTCCTCCGCGTCCGTGGAGATGAACGGATTCGACCGCACTACCATTCGGCAGAATCCCGGGCCAGTCACGGTCATGAGACGGCGGGGGCCGTCGGCAACGATGCAGGCTCTCGAGTCCGAAATCCCTGCTTTCCACTCTCCACTCTCCACTCTCCACTCTCTCGAATGAAGATCCTCCTCGCCATGTCCGGAGGCGTCGATTCCTCGGTCGCCGCCGCCCTCCTTCGTGACGCCGGTCACGAGGTGGTCGGTGTGTTCATGCGGCTGGGATCGCCGGGGGAGTCGCTCGACGAGCTGATTCCCGGGGACGCCTGCGACGTCGGGAAGGTTCGGATCGGCAAGCAGGGGTGCTGTTCGGTCGGCGATGCCGAGGACGCGAGGCTCGTCGCGGCGAAACTCGACATTCCGTTCTACGTCGTGAACTTCAAGAAGGAGTTCGGGCGGATCATCGACCACTTCGTCGCCGAGTACGACGCGGGGAGGACGCCCAATCCGTGCGTCCGCTGCAACGACTGGCTCAAGTTCGGCCGTCTCCACGAGTACGCCCGTCAGGTCGGGGCCGCCGCCGTGGCGAGCGGGCACTACGCGCGGGTCGAACCCGACCCCGGCACCGGACGGCTTCGACTCCTCCGCGGCGTCGATCTCGGGAAGGACCAGTCGTACGTCCTCTTCGGGACACCTCGCGATCGACTCTCCGAGATGATCCTTCCGATCGGCGGTCTGCCGAAGTCCGAGGTGCGGGCCCTCGCCGAGCGATACGACCTCCCGGTCTTCGACAAGCCCGATTCCCAGGAGATCTGCTTCGTCCCGAACGACGACTACGCCGGGCTCGTCGCGCGGCGGAGCGGGACCGGCGTCACGCCCGGTGCGATCGTCGATCGCGATGGAGCGGTCGTCGGGGAGCACCCGGGTCATCAGCACTTCACGATCGGCCAGCGGCGTCGCATCGGGGTCGCCCTCGGCCGCCCGATCTACGTGGTCGAGAAGGACCCCGTCGCCAACACCATCACCGTCGGCGATCGCGAGGACCTGCTGGCCCGCGGCTGTCTCGCGAGTCAGGCGAACTGGCTGGTCGATCCACCGCGTGACGATCGTCGCTGCGATCTCCGGATCCGCTACAACGCCGAGCCGGTGCCCGGCCGGGTGCGGGTCGAGGGTGAGGGCGACGCCATGCGGGTGATCGCGACCTTCGACGAGCCCCAGCCCGCGGTCGCACCGGGACAGGCCCTGGTCTGCTACGACGGCGACGAGGTGCTCGGCGGCGCCTGGATCGATGCGGCGGTTCGGTCGTCGGCGGACGGTGACGCGGGCGCGACGACCACGGCGGGCGACTGATCGGCGGAGATCGCCTCGCCGCGATCCGCGGGGAACGGCCACCCGGCGAAGAGCATGATGGTGTAGGTCAGGAATCCCGCGGTGAGCAGCACGCCCTCCCAGCGGCTGATCCGGTGACCGGTGAACATGATCGGCAGGCACGCGACGGCGGTCAGGATCATGACCGGCAGATCGAAGAGGAAGACCTCGCGGGGCACCTCGACCGGAGCGACCAGGGCGGTGATTCCGAGGATTCCCAGCACATTGAAGACGCACGAGCCGAGGATGTTTCCGACCCCGAGATCGCTTCGCCCCCGCCAGACCGCGACCAGACTGGTCGCCAGTTCCGGGGCGCTGGTGCCGCCCGCGACGACCGTCAGGCCGATGACGAGTTCCGAGACGCCCAGGGCCCGGGCGATCGCCGAGGCGCTGTCCACCAGCATGCCCGCCCCGAAGACCAGCATCGCGATGCCGACCGCCACGAGGAGCAGGTCCATCATGACCCGGTGGACGCCCTGTCCCGGGGCGGTCTCCGGCTCCTCGACCTCGACCGGCAGGCTCGGGTCCCGCCGACTCTCCAGGAACGTCCAGCCGAGGAACAGCCCCAGCCCGGCGACCATCGCGGCGCCGAGTCCCCGGCCGATCAGTCCGCCGTCGAGAAGGGCGGCATAGGGCACGAACGACGCCGCGATCGTGATGCCGACCTCGCGTTGCACGACGGTGCGGGAGACCGGGATCGGCATGATCATCGCGGTCAGGCCCAGCACCAGAGCCACGTTCATGATGTTCGACCCGATGACGTTTCCGACCGCGATCTCCGCGTGACCCGTGCGGGCCGAGGCGATCGAGGCCGCCAGCTCCGGGGCGCTGGTGCCGAAGCCGACCACCGTCAGGCCCACCACGAACGGCGAGATCCCGATGCGGAGGGCCAGACGCGTCGCACCTCGGACCAGGATCTCCGCCCCGGCCACCAGCACGGCGATCGAGAGGACGAGGAGCAGCAGGTCGGTGGCCATGGGAGGCGGGAGTGTACGCGGGACGGGCGGAGGCTCCGTTCCGTCGTCCGCGGGGAAAGGCACCTCACGGTACGAAGTCCGATCCGCCTCTATCATGGTCGCCCCCGCCCGCGGACGTCCGCGGGCGTCATCCGTACCGCCCCCGTCCTTCGGAAGCGAGTCCATGAGCGCGATCACCGATCTTCTCGGCGCCGAGGCCGACGACCTCCTCCAGCATCAGGCCAAGGTCTCCAAGGACCTCCTGCACCTTCCCGGCCCCGACTTCGTGGATCGCATCTGGGGCCCCTCGGATCGGAACCCGCAGGTCCTCCGCAACCTGCAGTCGATCTACGACCACGGTCGTCTCGGCGGCACCGGCTATGTCTCGATCCTCCCGGTCGACCAGGGCATCGAGCACGCCGCGGGCGCGAGCTTCGCGAAGAACCCGATCTACTTCGACGGCGAGAGGATCATCGAGCTCGCCATCGAAGGCGGTTGCAACGCGGTCGCCACCACCTTCGGCGCCCTCGGCTCGGTCGCCCGCAAGTACGCCCACAAGATTCCGTTCATCGTCAAGATCAACCACAACGAGTTGATGACCTACCCCAACGAGTTCGATCAGATCATGTTCGGCTCGGTGGACGAGGCGTGGGAGCTCGGCGCGGCCGCGATCGGCGCGACCATCTACTTCGGCAGCGAGAACAGCAACCGGCAGATCGTCGAGGTCGCCGAGGCGTTCCATCGCGCCCACGAACTCGGCATGGCGACGATCCTCTGGTGCTACCTGCGGAACGATGTCTTCAAGCAGGGCGGCAACGACTACCACGTGGCCGCCGACCTGACCGGTCAGGCGAACCACCTCGGTGTCACGATCGAGGCCGACATCATCAAGCAGAAGCAGCCCGA
>JAUIHC010000397.1 GCA_030432455.1 Phycisphaerae bacterium
GAGCTCGTCCTGCCCGGGCTCATCACCGATGCCCGCGTCTTCCGGGCGCACCTGCTCGCCGACCCGGGTCGTCCGCCGCTGAATGTGCGACGAGAGGGCGTCGACCTCGTGATCGAGCTCGACGAGGCGTCGATGATCGACGACATCGACACCGTGGTGACGCTCGACCTGTGGACCGATCCGCTGGTGGTGACCGGCCCGGAGATCGCGATCGCGTCGGGCATCTTCGTCGAACCGTTCGACCTCGCGATCGGCGTGCCGGATCCCGCGATCGAGGTGCGGGTGACGACCGACGGCGCCGATCCGACCGCGGAGAGCCGCAAGGTCGAGGGGGCGATGCGGATCGATGGCTCGATGACGCTGCGGGTGCAGTGCTTCGCGGCCGGGCTCCCGGTCGGCGCGATCGAGGAGCGCACCTTCACGCGGGTGACGCCGCGGAAGGCGGTGCAGCCGTTCTCCCTGCGGGACGGCCTGAACTGGCAGGTGTTCCTCGGCGAGTTCAAGACCGTGAACGACTTCGCCGAGGCGACCCCCGACGCCGAGGGCGAGACCGCGCTCGTGGATCTCTCGATGCAGCCCCGGGACGAGAACTTCGGCGTGCGGCTGACCGGGTTCCTCGACGTGCCCGAGACCGGGGTGTGGAGCTTCGCCCTCGACTCCGACGACGGCAGCACGCTTCGGATCCACGACGAGCTGGTGATCGACAATGACGGCTACCACTCGGCGCTCGAGAAGCGGGGCGAGATCGCCCTGGAGAAGGGTCTGCACCCGATCCGCATCGACTTCTTCGAGGCGACCGGTCAGGACGACCTCATTCTCAAGTGGGCGCGACCCGGCACCGACGACGTCGTCACCATCCCCGCGGAGGCCCTGAAGCGATGACCGCACACTTCGGCGAACGCTGGCACCGACGATTCCTCGCCCTGAGCGAGCAGATCGCGACCTGGAGCAAGGACCCGTCCCGCGGGGTCGGCGCGGTGATCGTCTCGCCGTCGAAGCAGATCGTCTCGACCGGCTTCAACGGCCTGCCTCGCGGCGTCGAGGACCGGCCCGAGCGGCTGGAACGACCGGTGAAGTACGACCTGATCGTGCACGCGGAAATGAATGCGATCATCCAGTGCGCGAGAAACGGCGTGAGCCCGATCGACTGCATCGTCTACTCGTCGTTCTTCCCCTGTGTGAACTGCGCGTTGGCGATCGTGCAGAGCGGCATCGAGACGGTCGTCACCTACAAGCCTGCCGCCGGTGACGAGCACTGGCTGGACTCGATCGACAAGAGCAAGGCGGTCTTCGAGGAGGCGGGCGTGGAATATCTGGAGCTGGAGCGGGCCTGAGGGGGTGGAATCTCCACCCGGCGGCGTGTCGAGGCCGGCCCCAGAAGGTCCGAGAACCACATTGGTCACGGGGCCCATCCACGAGGGGTCAGACGACGACCGTCCGAGATCGGCCGCAGAGGTCGCGTCTGCGAAGTCTCGACCCCGGGCCGGCGTTCGCAACGCCGGGAACTCGGAGCCGGATCGGTTCATCATCGAAATCGACCCCGGCGGTGCATCCGACACCCCGTCTTCCGCGATTCCACCGGCATGTACGGAAAGCAGACCGAAACCGCCATCGCTGCCGTCAGTTACCTCGCCGAGCTCTGGCGGGGGGTCGGCACCCGCCGCGTCTCGGCTGCGGACATCGCCGATGCCCGCGGTCTGCAGCGGCCCTTCGTGGCGAAACTGCTGTCCGCCCTCAGTCAGGCCGGCATCGTCAGTGGATCCCCCGGCCCCGGCGGCGGGTACGCACTGGCCAAGAACCCGGCGGACATCCGCCTTCGCGATGTCTGGCTGGTCTTCGAGCGGCCCGAGCCCGAGCGGGAATGCCCGTTCGGGGCCGAGCGATGCAGGGCGGATCAGCCGTGCCCGCTTCACCAGCGGATCCAGCGGGTCCACCACGCGATCGACACCCTGCTCGACGAGACGACGTTCGAGGTCTTCGAGGTCAAGGGCGAGTCGGCCCCGGCTTCGGCTCCGCCCGCCCAGACGCCGACCGGCCCCCTCGGCGGCCGACTGGCGCGGCTGAACGGCACCAACGGGTCGCACCACGGGACCACCAACGGCAACGGCAACGGCCACGGCTGAGTCGGCGAACGCCGACCCCCGCTCACCCCTCCAACGACTCGATCGCCGCGGGCACCTCCCGCGGCGATGTCGTCAGACGGTCCGGCGGCGGCACATGATCGGCGATGTCACGACCCTCGTCGTAGCCGCCGCGGATCGCGATGAACGGAATGCCCGCGGCCATGGCGGTTGCGGCATCGATCGAGGAGTCACCCACCAGCACGAGCCGGTCCAGCTCCGCGCCGTCGGCCGCGTACCGCACGAAGGCGGGATCCGGCTTCACGACCCCCGCATCCTCGGGACAGACCAGTCCATCCGTTCGCGCGTCGAGTCCGAGTCGTTCAAGCACCTGCCGAGCCGGCGATCGCGGCTTGTTGGTGGCGACGACGAGGCGTCGCCCTTGCGTTCGCAGCGTGTCGAGCGCCTCCTCGACCCCGTCCCGGAGCACGGTCCCGGTCAGGCAGGTTCGCGCGTACGCCTCGTCGAAGGCGATCCGCGCCGCCCGATGACGAGTCGGATCCACCTCCCCGTCCATGCACGCCGAACAGATCCGATGCAGCAGACGGTCGATCCCGCGACCGATCGCGTTCCGCACGAAGACCTGATCGGGCACCGGCGCCCCCACCGCCTCGGCCGCGACCACGCCCGCCTCGTGGATGCCGGGGGCGGAATCGACCAGCGTGCCGTCGAGATCGAACAGGACGAGATGGAATCGGCGGGGCATGGGTGGACAGTCCGTTCCGAAGCGAGCGGTCGATCGATCAGCGACCGGACACCAGCTCGCGCTCGACCCGCAGGAGGCGGTCGATCACCGGGGTCATGGAAGAGGGGCGATCGCCCCGTGAGACCTGCACGCATTCCGACACGAGCTCGGCCAACGACTGCGGAACGCCGGGCACCACCTCGTCGAGTGGATCCGGGGCCGACACCCGATCGGCGCTCAGAGGTCCGGCGGCCGGTGCGTCGAGGGCACGCGGCGGGATGACGGTCGGAATCACCCGCCGTGCGAGCGTCCAGTACATCGTGGCCCCGAGGTTGTAGACATCCGTCCGTTCGGTGATCCGGCGACGATGGGCCTGCTCCGGCGCGATGTAGCCGGGCGTCCCCTGGATCCGCTCCTTGCGGGTGTCCACCGGACA
>JAUIHC010000398.1 GCA_030432455.1 Phycisphaerae bacterium
GGATGCTCCAGGAGATGGCTCGCCGCGGGGTCGGCAATCCGGCGACGGGCTTCGGCGACGTGACCCCGGAGCGGCTTCTCGACTCGGACGACACCGCCGTGGTGGTGGTCGAAGGCGTGATTCCCCCCGGGGGGGTCGAGGACGGTTCGTTCGACCTCCGGGTCTACGCGGCGCCGGGCACCAGCACCACGAGTCTCGAGGGCGGCGTGCTCTACACCGCCGACCTGCGACCGGGCGATCTCAGCGTCGGGTCGCGACAGGCCACCGCGCTGGCCACCGGGCGGGGGCGGGTCTTCATCAACCCCTTTGCCGAGCCCGATGCCGCGGGCCGCGACACGGTCGATCGGCTCACCGGCCGCATCCTCGACGGCGGCTCGATCAGCAAGGACATGCCGCTCAAGCTGCGCATGGCCGTGCAGAGTCACACGCGGGCGATGGCCCTGCGGGATGCGGTGAACTCGCGGTTTCCGCGCGAGCCCGGCCAGCTGCAGGACACCGCCCGCGGCAAGAGCGGCGAGGAGATCGAGCTCACCGTCCCGCCGAGCTTCCACGACGATCCGGAACGGTTCGTCGAGCTCGTGAAGCACACCGGGCTTCGGCCCGAGGCCGCCGAGGCGACCGCCCTCGCGATCAAGCGGGGTCTCCTGTCGAGCCCCGGCTTCGCGCTGCCCGCCTCGTGGCGATGGCAGGCCCTCGGCCCCAAGTCGATCCCCATCATCCAGGATCTCTACGACTATCCGGAGGAGGCTCCGCGGATCGCCGCCCTGACCGCCGGAGCGGAACTGGACGACGCGACCGCCGCGGCGTTCCTCCTCGACCTCGCCCGGGAGGGGTCGCCCTCCGGCCGCCTCACTGCGATCGATCTGCTCTCGGAGATGGGACCGAATCCGGCGATCGAGGTCGGACTCCGCCCGCTGCTCGACCATCCCGACGTGGACGTGCGTCTGGCCGCGTTCGAGGCACTCGACAAGCGTCGGGACCCGATCGTGGCGGCCTACGACATCGACGAGAAGTTCACGCTGAACATCGTCCCGAGCAGCGATCCGATGATCTACGTCGCCCAGACCGGGACGCCGCGGATCGTGCTGTTCGGAGAGTCGCTCAACGTGGAGACCCCCATGTTCCTGGAGGCCTGGAGCGATCGCCTGCTCATGAAGGCCGATCCGGGCTCCACCAAGGTCGAGATCTTCTACCGCGAGCGTCCGGGCATCGAGGCCCAGACCGACCGGGTCTCGCCCGCCCTGCCGGAACTGGTCGCGTATCTGGGGCACAAGACCACCATCGAGGCCCCCGCAGCCGGGATCGGCCTGACCTACAGCGAGACCATCGGCGCCCTCCACCAGATGTGGAAGGCCGGCTACATCCCGGCCGACTTCAAGGCGGAGCAGGATCGGGTCCTCTCCTCGATTCTCCGGGCCCAGAAGGTCGAATCCACGGTGGACCGCCCCGAGTTCGACGCCGATCTCCCCGAGACCGACGCGACCACGGACCCGGATGGCGATCTGAACCTGCCGAAGCCGGTTGAAGGTCCGAGGAAGGGCCGCGATACTGTGCCGAGGTGATCCGGGGTCTCCGGATGCCACGCCGCGACAGGATGCGCGGCTTTCCCGACAGGAGGTCGATCGATGAGACTTGCCAGACTGACCCTCTCCGGGTTCAAGAGCTTCGCGGACCGGACGGAATTCAACTTCGACGAGCCGATCATCGGCGTCGTCGGTCCCAACGGGTGCGGCAAGTCCAACGTCGTCGATGCGGTGAAGTGGGTGCTGGGCGAGCGGAGTGCCAAGAGCCTCCGCGGCTCCGCGATGCAGGATGTGATCTTCGCCGGCAGCGTCGCCCGCAAGCCGATGGGCATGGCGGAGGTGACCCTCACCTTCGAGAATCCGCGGCTCGCCGCCCCACGGCCCGAGTCGCTCATCGACACCGATCCGGCCAGCATCCTTCCCGATGACGAGCCCGCCGAGGAGACGGTCGCCGTCGCCGCCGGGCTCGACGGCGAGACCGAGGACGAACTCCGGCTGGCCACCAGCGAGAACGCCCTCGTGGACCGCGGCCGCGTGCGCGATCGTCGTCTTCCGGTGGACACCGACGAGGTCGGCGTCACCCGACGGCTCTACGCCGACGGCCGCAGCGAGTACCTGATCAACGGCCGCAAGTGCCGTCTCCGCGACATCAAGGAGCTCTTCCTCGACACCGGCGTCGGCACCAACGCCTACTCGATCATCGAGCAGGGCAAGGTCGATGCGATGCTGCTCGCCAACCCGATGGAGCGGCGCTCGATCCTCGAGGAGGCGGCCGGCGTCGCGAAGTTCCGTCAGCGCAAGATCGAGGCCGCCCGCAAGCTCGACGCCGCCGAACGGAACCTCGTGCAGGTTCGCGAGCAGCTCGCCAACACCGAGCGTCGTCTGCGGATCGTCCGCGGTCAGGCCGAGAAGGCCCGTCGATTCCGGGAGCTCGACGAGCGTCGTCGGGACCTTCGGATCGCCATCGTGCTCGATCAGTCGCACGAGTACGAGGAGCGGCTCGCCGGACTGACGAGCCGCCTCACCGCGGTCGAGGCGGAGCGGCGAGAGCTCGCCGAGACGCTTCAGGGACTGGAAGAAGCGAAGCAGACCGCCGAGATCGAGCGGCATCGCGTGCAGCAGGCTCAGCACGAACTGGAACAGGAGCGGCTCGGGGCCCAGGGACGCCTCGATCAGGCCCGCCAGCGGATCGAACTGGTCGGTCGCCATCGAAGCGAGGCCGAGGCGGCCATCGCCGAGGAGACCCGCCGCATCGGCGAACTCGAGGTGCGGGTCGAGGAGATGCGCCGCGATCTGGCCGAGGTCGAGGCCCGCATCGACGAGGCGGCCTCGGAGAGCGCCGCCGCCGAGCGCGATCTGGCGGAGGCGACCGAGCGACGACGAACGCTCGACGGACGCCGTGCGGACGTCGCCCGCACCCACGCGGAGGCGCAGGAGTCCGCCGCGGAGGCGGATCGGGCGCGGATCCGCGCCGAGTCGTCTGCCCGCGGTCTCGAGGACCGCGAACTCGGACTTCAAGACCGACTGCGACGGCTCGAGGAGAAGGCCCGCCCCTTCGCCCGCGACCTCGATCAGCACCGCATGCAGCGCAACGCCAGTCGCGTTCGCAGTCTCGTGGTGCTTGACCGGATCGCCGTCGTGGACCGACGGCTCGGCGCCGAGGAGTCGAGGATCGCCGCCCTCGACGAACAGCGATCGGATCTCGCCACCCGCCTCG
>JAUIHC010000399.1 GCA_030432455.1 Phycisphaerae bacterium
ATCTCCCGGGGGTTCTCGGGCCCCGATCGGGCCGCTCTGGTCGAACGAATCCGCCGGTTCCCGGATTGTGCCTCCGGCGGCGGTCTCAAGCCCCTCTCGCGGGCGAGCCGATGACCCCGGGGGTGGCGCCCGCAGGGTGACCGCTCGTCGTCGGCATGGAGGCCGGCGTCGCGAGGCCCGGTCGTCTCGGGCCGCCGCACTCCCTTGCAGGTGGTGGACATGCCTGAACCGGACATGCTCGATCAGGCCGACATCGACGCGTTGCTCAACGCGGTCGAGGCCGGCGACATCAAGGAGGAGCAGCCTCCGGCCCGGATCTTCTCCCGATTCCGACGGGATCAGGAGAAGGTCGAGATCCGCGTCTACGACTTCAAGCGGCCCGAACGCATCGGCAAGGATCAGATGCGGACCCTGCAGACCCTCCACGAGGGCTTCGCCCGGGGTTTCGGGGCCCAGCTGTCCGGATTCCTGCGGTCGATCGTGGAGGTCCGGGTCGCCACCGCCGAGCAGATGACCTACTCGGAGTTCATCGGCAGCCTGCCGAATCCGACCTGTTTCACCCTTCTGGACTGCCCCCCGCTGGACGGCCAGTTCTGCGTGGAACTCAGTCCCCTGATCGTCTACCCGTTCCTCGACCGCCTGCTCGGGGGCAACAACAAGGCGCTGGTGATCCCGCCCCGGCCGATGACCACCATCGAGGGCCGCCTCATGCAGCGGATCCTCGGGCTCGGGCTCAACGCCCTGAGCGAGGCGTGGGCGGGGGTGCGGAAGATCGATTTCGACATCTCGGCGATGGAGTCCAACCCGCATCTGGTCCAGATCGTGCCGCCGAACGAGGTGGTGGTCGTGATCGGCTTCGAGATCAAGCTGGGCAACCGGGCGGGCACCATGAGCCTCTGCATGCCCTACAACGTGATCGAGCCGGTCATGGAGGACCTCAACGCCGAGAACTGGTTCGTCGCCGGCCGAAGCGGTCGTCAGGCCGACCCGGCGATCGTCAACCGTCTGCAGGACTCGACCTTGCAGGTCGAGGCGACCCTCGCGGAGACCACGATCACCCTCGCCGAGCTGGGTCGGCTGGAGGTGGGGGATCTCATCACGACCGACCGCGAGGCGGACGAGCCCGTGATGGTGAGCATCGAGGGCCGACCCAAGTACGAGGCCGTGCTGGGTCAGCACCGCGGGCAGCGGGCCCTTCGGATCGTCGGTCCCCTGGGCGCGACGGCTCGGATGCGGCGGCCCGATGGTCAGGAGGGCGGCGTCACCCCGTCCTGAGGGGTGGGAAGCCGGTCGGCGGTCCGTCGTCGTTGACCATCCACCGTGGTGGAGGCTATTCTTCCCGATCGGTCTCGTTTCGGCGGGATCGCGTTTCCGTCTCCCGTTCGCCGATCGGCGGCGGGGTGGTCCGTCCCCGGGATGCGGTCAGCAGCCCGGAGTCGGTTCGTTCAGTCGTTTCCGTCGTCCGTCGGCGACGGAAGAAACGGTTTCGTCGATGCCCTGGAACGTCATGCGAATGCACGCATCACGCCAGTGCCGTCGTGGGATCCTCCGGTGAGTCGACCGCTCTCCGGAATCCGATTCCGCGCCGACCGGGTCGCCACGTGGTGCCCGGACGGTGGCGAGGCATTCCCCGGCCGGGAGTTCGTCCCCATGCGGTGACGGGCTCCTCCAGGGCGATCCCGACCCCTCGTCCGCGAGGCGTCGGACCGACGGGCCACGCGTTCCATGCACGGACGCGTGGTCTTGTGCATCCGTTCCGATTCCGATCGGGACGGCAGATCCCGTCGGAGGCCAACGCCTCCGAGACCTGGGAGCAGAGGGGCTCCCGACATTCCTGGGCGACCGCACGCCCGACATCCAGACATCCGACCCGTGACGCGGGTCCGCAGGACGACATCCTTCCATGAACGCCGAAACCCTTCGCATCCTCGACTCCATCGCCCGCGACCGGAACATCGATCGGGAACTCCTGATCGAGGACCTCGAGCAGGCGATGGTCAGCGCCGCTCGCAAGCACTTCAACTCCCTCGACACCGAGGAGTTCGGCTGCGACATGGACCGGCTCTCGGGCGCGATCACCCTCTGGCGGAATCACGAGGACGGGACCCGCGAGGACATTCCGCTCTCGTCGATGGGCCGCATTCCGGCCCAGACCGCGAAGCAGGTCATGATCCAGCGGTTCCGCGAGGACGAGCGCAACAGCCTCCTCGAGGAGTTCGCCAAGCGGCAGGGCGAGGTCGTCACCGGCACGGCGCAGCGGTACGAGGGCGGCGCCCTCGTGGTCCAGATCGAGCGGGCGGAAGGGTTCATGCCGCGAAGCGAGCAGATCCCGGGCGAGCAGTTCCATCCCGGCGATCGGGTCCGCTGTCTCATCCTCGACGTTCGCGACGCCGGTCATCAGGTCAAGATCGTCCTGAGCCGCTCCCACCCGGACTTCATCCGCCGGCTGTTCGAGCAGGAGGTGCCCGAGGTCAGCGAGCGGGTGATCGAGATCAAGGCGATGGCCCGCGAGGCCGGCTTCCGCACCAAGCTGGCGGTCAGTTCGGTCGACTCCAAGGTCGACGCGGTCGGTGCCTGCGTCGGCGTCCGCGGCAGCCGCATCCGCAACATCGTCGACGAGCTCAACGGCGAGAAGATCGACATCGTCCGCTGGAACGAGTCCAGCCAGGTCCTCATCGCCAACGCCCTCAAGCCCGCCGAGGTCGAGGAGGTCAGCCTCTGCTTCGAGCTCGGTCGGGCGACGATCATCGTCCGCGACGACCAGCTCTCGCTCGCGATCGGCCGCCGCGGACAGAACGTCCGGCTCGCGGCCCGGCTCACCGGCTGGGACATCGACATCCTCACCCCCGAGGAGTTCGCCAAGGGCCTCGAGATCCTCGAGTCCACCGTGCGGCAGATCGAGGGCGTGGAGGACGAGACCCTCGACCGGATGGGCGCGCTCGGCATGATCAGCGTCTTCGACGTCGAGGAGGTCGGCGAGGGCGTTCTCATGGACGACCTCGGCATGACCGAGGAGCTCGCCAGCGAGATCGTCGAGCGGTGTGCGGAGAAGGCTCACGAGGTCTCCCAGCAGCAGGAGCGTGAGAAGGCGGAGGCCGAGGCGAAGGCTGCCGAGGAACAGGCCGCCGACGCCATCCTGACGTCGCCCGACGCCGCGGCCGAGAGTGCGGCCGCGTCCATCCTCGGTGGTGGCGGGCCCGCGCTCGTCGAGACCGAGACCGAGACCGAGACCGAGA
>JAUIHC010000010.1 GCA_030432455.1 Phycisphaerae bacterium
GTCTCGGTCGAGACCGGTCCGGCGATTCGCGAACTCCGCTACGAGGCCGAGGACTCGTTGTGGGACGAGGATCCCGACGACGTCCGCGATCCTTGATGAATTTCCGCGCGATCGAGAGACTCGGCCTCGATCGCCGCTAGGGTGCGGCGATTCCCCGGGGGCCGTGGGAATCGTCCGTGCGTGACACAGACAACGATGTGGATCCCGCGATCGCCTTGCAGGCGGTCCCGGGATGGGGGCCGCGGATCATCGATCGCCTCGCGGCGGAGTTCGATGACGCCGCCGCGATCCTTCGGGCGGGCGATGCCGCGATCGCCGAGGTGCTCGACTGCTCCGAGCGGGCGGTGGCCCGGGCTCGTGCGGGCATCCCGTGGTCGGCGCTTCGCCGGGAGTCGAGATGGCTTCGGCGGCGAGGGGCGTCGATCGTCACCCGGTTCGGCGACGCCATGCCCGCCGGATGGCGAGGGATGACCGACCCGCCGGTCGTGGTGCGTCTGCGTGGTCGTTCGGACACGCTTCGAGCTCGTCCGGGCGTGGCGATCGTCGGAGCCCGACGGTGTTCACCGATCGGCGCGGATCTGGCGGCGCGGTTCGCGATCGCCTTCGTCGAGGCGGGATGGACGATCGTCTCGGGCGGGGCGCGGGGGATCGACGCCGCCGCCCATCGAGCCGCGCTTCGCGTGGGCGGTTCGACCATCGCGGTGCTGGGATCGGGGCTGGCTCGGCCCTATCCGCCCGAGCACGACACGCTCTACGAGGCGATCGCGGAGTCCGGGGCCGTGCTCAGCGAGTTCCCGTGCACGCTCGAGCCGAGGCCCGCGAACTTCCCGATTCGGAACCGGCTCGTCGCGGGCTTCGGTCCGGGGACCGTCGTCATCGAGGCGGGGGCGCGGAGCGGGGCGCTGATCACGGCCCGGCTTGCCGCCGAGGACTATGGCCGCGAGGTGGTCGCGGTTCCCGGACGTGCCGACCTCGGCACCCACGCCGGCTGTCATCGTGCGATTCGGGAGGGATGGGCCACGCTCGTGGACGATCCGGCCCAGGCGGTCGAGCTTCTGAGCACGCAGTGGGGGCTTCTGCTGGTCGATCAGCAGGGATTGCGGGAAAGTCCAGAGGGATTCGGTTGACCTCCGAAAGCCGCGGGGCCGATGACCGAAGAAGCGACGTCCCGCCCCGGATCGGTGGAGATTCCGGGACTGCGGGGGCTCCGTCCTCGGCGACCGATCCGGGCCGCCCTCTGGGAATCCGCGGCCCATGCGACTCGGCATCATCTCGGACGTCCACGGAAACCGGTTCGCCCTCGAGTCCGTGCTTCGAACGCTCGACGAGGCGGACATCGATCGACTGGTCTGTCTCGGTGATGTGGTCGGCTACGGCCCCGATCCCGAGGCGTGCCTCGACCTCATCCTCGAACGCGATCCGGTGTTCGTGCTCGGCAATCACGAGGAGGCGGTGCTGGACCCGGCCGTCGCCTTCGGCTTCCGGGAGGTCGCTCGTGAGGCGATCGACTGGACCCGCCGTCGCCTTCGTGCCTCCCGTCCGGACCTGCTGGAACACCTCGCGAGCGTCCCCGGCATGGCCTACATCGGCTCCGCGGTCATGTGCGTGCACGACTCGCCGATTCCCGGCGGCGCTCGGTACCTCGTGGACGATGCGAAGGCCCTCCCCGCGTTTCAGGGGGTGGATGTGCCGGTGTGCCTCATCGGTCACACCCATCTTCCCGCGGGATTCCGACTCCGCACCGACGACTCGGGGCCGTGGGTCGAGACGTTGCGACGCGGCACGATGCGGACCATCCGGATCGACGCGACCCAGCGATGGATCCTGAATCCGGGATCGGTGGGCCAGCCGCGGGACGGCGACCCTCGCGCGTCGTTCGCGGTCCTCGATCTCGCCGAGGGCGTGATGTCCTGGGAACGCGTGGCCTACGACGTGGATGCCGCCCAGTCCCGGGCGCTCGGCTCGGGGCTGCCCGCCCGCACCGCCGAGCGGCTGGCCCTCGGGGCGTGAGCCCGACCTCGGGTCATGACCAGCCGAGGGCGTAGAACAGGGCGGTGAAGAAGAGGTCCGCGAAGATGACCGTGACCACCGTCTGCACGACGGTGTCGGTCGTCGCCTTGCCCACCCCCGCGGCGCCGCCGGAGACCATGAGTCCGTTGCGGCAGGCGATGAGTCCGAGGATGGTGCCGAAGACGCCCGCCTTCGCAAGTCCGGTGAGGAAGTCGCTGTTGGAGAGCTGCTCGATCGTATTGGTCTTGTAGACCTCGTAGGGGATGCCGAGCTGGGAGACGCCGATCACGCCGCCCGCCACGACCGCGGCGAGGTCGGCGATGATCGCGAGCAGCACGAGGCTGATCGCACTGGCGAGCACGCGGGGGACCACCAGAAACCGCACCGGGTTGAGGGCCATCGACTCGAGCGCCTCGATCTCCTCGCCCACCACCATGGTGCCGATCTCCGCGGCGATCGAGGCGCCCGCGAACCCGGTCAGCACGATCGCCGCGATCAGCGGCCCGAGTTCGCGGAACACCGCGACCCCGACGAGGTTGGCGACCTTGTCCACCTGTCCGAACTGCTCCAGACTCGGGGCGGTCTGCAGGGCGAGGATGAAGCCGATGCTCGAGGAGACCAGCACCACGATGCTGATCGATCGCACCCCGACCCGCACCATCTGCGAGACGAACGCCGAGCGGCCGAAGCGGACCTTTCGCAGGACCACCGATCGCCAGATCCACCGGACGAGGTCGGCGAGCAGCCAGACCAGTCCGCCCACGAACTCCAGCGTCCCGGTGACCAGCCCACCGAGCAGGTCCAGGCCACCGGTGATCGGGCCTCTCTTGGCGAGGGTGTCGGACACGGGTCAGTCTCCGAGGGCCGCGTCGAGGTCGGGGCGGATGGTGAAGACGGCGTCGAGCTTCGCGATCTCGAACACGCTGCGGACGCGGTCCTGCAGTCCGCTGAGCACGAGTGTCGCCTGCCGGGTCCGGCACTGCTGAAGCGCCTCGACCAGCGTCGCCACCCCGGACGAATCCATGTAGTCGACCTGCGAGAGATCCAGAACCAGTCGCGAGACGCCGTCGCCGATCACCTCCCCGAGGGTGGTGCGGAGGGTGGGGCTGCGGGCGAGGTCGACCTCTCCCGACGGTCGCACGATGGTGGCACCGTCTCGGGTCTCGATGTCGATGGGCAGGTCGCTCGGCATGGGATCAGGTCCGGTTCGGTGAGGACGACGTCTCGTCGGCGTCGCGGTGATCGTGAGGTGGTCGGCGGCGGGGCATCTTCTCGAGCACGAGCCGCATGCCGCGAGGTGATCGGGTCTCGAAGTCGCAGGCGTCCGTGACCTCCCGCATGATGTGGACGCCCAGACCGCCGGGGCGAATCTCGTCGAGATCGCGCGGGTTGATCTGCGACGGATCGATCTGTCGGCCCTCGTCCTCGATCTCGATGCGGAATGTCGGCGCGGGGTCGTCGAGCAGCCGGATCGTGAGCCAGATGCGACCGTCGGGACGCGACTCGTAGCCGTGCCGGATGACGTTGGCGAGCGCCTCGTCCACCGCGAGCGCGAGATGGCCCGACTCGATGTCGTCGAACCCGAATCGCTCGGCGAGCGAGACGATCATCGCCCGCACCGGGGCGAGCAGGTCGGGCCGGCTGAGCAGTTCCAAACGGATCGTGGGCGGAGGATCGTGCTGCTCGCTCATGACGGGCGCTCCGTCCCGACCGCGGGCAGCTCCTCGACCCACATCCGCCATCGGTTCGCGGCATCCCTCCGCTCGGGGAGCGGGTCGGAGGCGTGGTAGCCGAAGTCGGTGCCCGCGATCGTCTCCAGGGTGGAGGACGCGACGAACCGGGCGGCGGGATCGGCCGAGCCCAGCATCACGACGAGCTGTTCGAGGGTCGCCCGATCCGGGCGGATGCCGGTGCGATCGAAGGTCGCCGCCACCCGCACCGCGGCGTAGATGCGGCTGGCCGGATCGGGGGCGTCGAATCCGCCGTCCGGGATCGGCGGGGCACACCCGGCCGACACCACCATCGCCCCGAGGGCGAGGAGCAGGAATCGTCGGTGAGGCCGTTGCCGCATGGTGCGGAGGATACCGCCCGGGTGGTGGGGGGCGTGTCGATCGTCGGCTCGCATCGGCGGAGGCGATCGGCGGCGCGGTAGCCTGCTCGGCTTCGCTCGGGCCGTACGGGTCCGACCCCGGAATCCCTCCATGACCAGCATCACCCCGGGCGGCGTCCCCGCCGCCGAGACCATCCCGATCCTCGACTTCGGCAGCCAGTACGCGCAGCTCATCGCCCGTCGCGTCCGCGAACTCGGGGCCTTCAGTGTTCTCGTGGCGCCCGGCACCGACCTCGAGACCATCAAGGGTCTCCATCCCAAGGGCATCATCCTCTCCGGCGGCCCGTCGAGCGTCCGCGAGGAGGGGGCTCCGCGATGCGATCCCGGGATCCTCGACCTCGGCGTGCCGGTCCTCGGCATCTGCTACGGCATGCAGCTCGGGTGCGAGATGCTCGGCGGGACGGTCGAGAGCGCGTCGCATCGCGAGTACGGCCGGGCGCAGCTCGACATCCGCGACGACGCGGGCCTGCTGGCGGGGATTCCGTCGCGGACCTCGGTGTGGATGAGCCACGGTGATCAGGTCACCGGTCTTGCGGAGTCGTTCGAGGCGGTCGCCTCCACCGACACCTGTCCCTTCGCGGCGGTCCGCCATCGCGAGCGTCCGTTCTGGGGCGTGCAGTTCCACCCCGAGGTCACGCACACGCCGCACGGCGTGGACATCCTCCGGAACTTCCTCTACGGCATCTGCGGATGCAGCGGCAGTTGGCGGATGAGCGAGTTCCTCGACGCCGAGTGCGAGCGGGTGCGGACGCAGGTCGGCGACGACCGCGTCATCTGCGGCCTCTCCGGCGGCGTCGATTCGAGCGTGGTCGCGGCCCTGCTTCAGCGGGCGATCGGCGATCGACTCACCTGCATCTTCGTGGACAACGGCCTGCTGCGGAAGAACGAGCGGGCGCTGGTCGAGTCGACCTTCCGCGATCACTTCGACATCGATCTCCGCGTGGTGGACGCGTCCGAGGCGTTCCTCGCCGACCTCGAAGGGGTCGAGGACCCGCAGGAGAAGCGGCGACGGATCGGACATCGATTCATCGAGGTCTTCCGCGAGGCCGCCCGCGAGGTCGAGAAGGAGGCGTCGCCGTACGGGGCGGTGCGTTTCCTTGCTCAGGGCACGCTCTATCCCGACGTCATCGAGAGTGGTCAGTCGCTTGCGGGCACCGCCGCGAACATCAAGCTGCACCACAACGTCGGCGGCCTCCCCGACGAACTCGGCTTCGAGCTGGTGGAACCGCTCCGCGACCTCTTCAAGGACGAGGTCCGCACCCTCGGCGAGGTGCTCGGTCTGCCGCCCTCGATCGTCTGGCGTCATCCGTTCCCGGGTCCGGGCCTGGCGGTCCGGGTGCTCGGCGACATCACGAGGCCGAAGCTCGACCTGCTCCGCGAGTGCGACGAGATCCTGCTCGAGGAGATCGTCGCCAACGAGCTCTACCGCTCGACGAACCAGGTCTTCACGGTGCTCCTGCCGGTGAAGTCGGTCGGCGTCATGGGCGACGGTCGCACCTACGACAGCGTGGTCGCGGTCCGGGCGGTCGAGACGCAGGACTTCATGACCGCCGACTGGGCGCGCTTGCCGTACGGCGTGCTCGCGAGCATCTCCAACCGCATCATCAACGAGGTCAACGGCGTGAACCGCGTCGTCTACGACATCAGCTCGAAGCCGCCTGCCACCATCGAGTGGGAGTAGGGGGCATGGAGACTGGAGCGGAGAGACTGGAGCGGAGAGCGCGGACGATCGAAGATGGGTGTGGGGGGTCGTGAGGACGAAGGTCAGCCGTCGCCTCGGGTGAAGACGGTCTGCGTCATCACCAGCAGCAGCGTCTGGCAGACCAGGTCCACCTCGCGTTCGGTCATCGACGGGTGGCACGGGAGGTGGATCGTGCGGGCGGCCAGTCGCGCCGCGATGGGCCACTGGTCCTCCGCGCACCCCGGTCCCGCCACGATCGGCAGGTCCGGCCCGAACGACCATCCGGCCGCGGCGAGAATCTCGTGGCGTCGAAGGCCCGCGATGATCGCGTCGCGATCCTCCAGCACGAATCGTTCATCGAGTCGCACCGGGAACGCCGGCCAGCTCGGGCGTGCGTTCGGCGCCGGCGCGGGAATCTGAAGCTGCGACTCGCCACCCAGCCGGGAGACGTAGCGGTCGGCGACCTGACGCCGGAATTCGATCGTCTCCTCCAGTCGTTCGAGCACGCCGATCGCGACCGCGGCGCGAAGCGGATCGAGCCGTCCGTCCACGCCGGCTCGATGATGCGCCCAGCCACCCCGGGCGAGATCGCCGAGATCGTTGTTGGCGCTGGCCCGTCCCTCCAGCAGGATCTCGCGACAGGTGTCGGCCAGGCGCTCGTCGTTCAGGAGCACCACGCCGCCGCCTGCGGCGTAGGCGGGGCTCTCGTGCCCGAGACCGATCACCGAGATCACACCGAATCGTCCGGCCACGTCGTCGCCGATGGTGGACCCGAGGCTCTCGACCGCATCCTCGATGAGCGGGATCTCGTACTTGCGGGAGATCGCGGCGATCGTCTCGAGCGCTCCCGGGTCGAACCACGTCGGGGCGACCACGATCGCGCGGGTGCGGTCGTTGATCGCGTCCTCCATGCGACTGGTGTCGTAGCCGCCGGTGCGGGGCTGGGCATCGACGAAGCGAGGACGGCCTCCGGCACGGCTGATCCCGGCCACGAGTCTCGCGGGGCCGTACGCCGGGCACACGACCTCGTCACCGAGTCGAAGGCCGATCGTGAGCATCGCGGCCTCGATGGCGATCCCGGCCGACGCGGCGGCGACGGCGTGCGGTCGTCCGGCCACGCGGGCGGCGGTCTCCTCGAGCTGCAGCACGGGGCCGCGGTCGCAGCGGGCGTGCGCGGAGAGCGCCGCCTCGAGCGCCTCGTACTCGCGGCGTCGGATGTCGGGACGATTCAGCGGGATGGTGTCCATGAGCCTGTCGCCTTCGGCCATCGGGGGGTCTAGGGAGTGAGGAGCGTCGGAATCACATCGGTCAATCGCCCCTCGAGGGCGAGGTGGTGCCACGCCGCCAGCGGTCGAAGATCCTCGGGAAGATCCCCGCCTCCCGCGGCGGCCCGCCCGAGTCGTCGGACGGAGGCCTCGTCCGGTTCGCCCCCGCGGGCAAGCGCCAGCAGGGCGAGACTGCGGGTGCGACGATCACGAGCCGAAGCATATGGAGCCGCGACCTCCGCGGCGTCCGCGGTGCCGGCCTGGACGAGTCCGCGAAGCAGGATCTCGCGGGTGGCGTCGTCGTCCGCAGCGTCGGCCAGCAGGCGGCCCACCCGCGCCGGGGACGCGGCCGCGAGGCGCTCGGCCGCCCGCAGAACGACATCGACCATCGCCACCCGTCGATTGGTGGTGCCGGTGTCGATCATCGCGACGAGGACGTCGGGCGGCACCTCGCCGTCGGGGAGGTCGAGGAGCCAGCGGATGGTCGGGAGATGGCCGAGCCGGACCGCTTCGATCGCCTGCGTCGGACGGTCCTCGGGGGCGGCGATGAGCATCGCCCGCACCGCCTTCTGCAGGTCGTCCTCGCTGGGGAGGGTTGAAGCGGCGTTCGCGGGAAGCGGGCGGTTCGCGGACGCCAGCAGCATCGCGGTGGGGATCGCCCGGTCGGCGTCGGTGGCCGCGGCCAGCGCCGTCCACGCGGCGCCGCCGGCGTCGGGATCGAGCCGCAGGAGGGCCAGAACGACCGCGGCCCGCAGGGCGTCGTCGGCCGCTCGATCATCGACCGCGTCGAGGATCGCGAGGAGTCCGGGGGTCGCCTCCAGCCGTTCGAGCGCGGTCACCGCTTCGAAGATCGCGCGGTCGCGGTCGTCGGGCCGCAGATCGCCGAGTTCGGCGAGCCAGCCGGCGACCGATCCCGGTGCGGAGGCCTCCAGGCACCCGGCCGCGATCCCGCGGGCCATCGGAGAGGCGTTCGGATCGGCGGCGAGGGCGGAGAGCCGCGGCCTGGCGTCGGGGCCGGTCGCGCGACCGGCGAGGATCGCGATCGCCACCGGGGCGGCATCGGGAGCGGAGGTCGCCAGCAGGCGGGTCGCGGTGTCGGAGTCGAGCCGGTCGTCGGCCAGGAGTCCGACCACGAACGCCGCCCGGGCATCCTCCTCGCCGAGGCGATCCCGCAGCCGCTGCGGATCGGCGCCCCTGATCGCGGCCTGCATCGCCGCGGTCGTGCGGATCGACGCCGAGGGATGGTCGAGCAGGACCTCGAGCAATCGGGCGATCTCCGGCACGTCCGCGTCGTCGAGGGCGATGACCGCGCCGGGGATGCCGTCTGGACCGATGGCGCGTCGCAGCACCGAGACGCTCGCGGCCACGGGATCGATGCGGCCGTACGGATTCACATCCTGTGCCACCACCGGCGTGGAGACGAGCGGGAGCGTCGTCAGACTCAGGAGGCTCGCAAGGACGATCGAAGGCCGCATCCGGCGGAGTGTACGCCGCGGCCTCCTCAGCCGCGTCGCAGCGTGCTTCGGATCTCGTCGACGAGGTCGCGGAGTCGAACATCGCCGCCGTCGGTCGCGGTGACGGTCTCGTCCAGCTCCAGCTGCCGACGAATGCGTCGATCTGCGGTGTGCACGGTCGAGTGCGTGGTCCGTCCGAGCGCCGAGGCGATCTCGGGGAAGCAGGCGTTGGTCATCTCCCGGGCGAGGTAGGCCGAGAGCCCGCGGGCGAGCACCACGCGCCGGTGCCGACCGTTGGAGAGCAGGTCGTCGTGCTCGACCCCGACCGCCTCGCAGACGACCTCGAGGATCCGGGCCAGCCGGATCGGGCGTCCGCCGGACGAGGTGGACTCGTCACCGAGCGCCCGCTGGACCGCGATCGATCCGATCTCCTCGTGCCGATCGAGGCCGTCGATCCGGGCCAGCGCATCCAGCCGGGCGAGACCGCCGAGCAGTTCACGGACCGACCCGACGCACCGCGAGGCGAGCGTGTCCATCGCCGACTCGTTGAGCAGGAGCCCGCGCTGCGCGGCGAGGCGTCGAACCAGTCGCACGCGGAGGTCTCGGTCGGGCCGCTCCAGGCGAACGACCATTCCCGAGAGGAAGCGGCTGGTCAGCGGGCCGCTGAATCGGTTGACGGTGCGGGGATGCGCGTCGCTCGCGACCACCACGGTCGCGCCGCTCATCGCGATCGCATCCACGGTGTGGAGGAACTCGCTCTGCGTGGCGCTCTTGTTCGAGAGGAAGTGGACGTCGTCGATCGCGAGCAGATCGAGGGAGCGCAGCCGCTTGCGGAACGCGTCGAGCTCCTGATGGCGGACCGCCTGGATGTACTCGTTGGTGAACTGCTCGCCGGTGACATACCGCACGCGGGCCCGCCGGTCGAGCAGTCGGCGTCGGGCGCACAGGCCGCGGAGGAGATGGCTCTTGCCGATGCCGCAGTCGCCGTGGATGAACAGGATCGACGCGGCGCCGTCCAGATCGCCGGCCACCCGGCTGGCGGCGTCGAAGGCGAGGCGGTTGGACTCGCCGACCTCGAACTCCTCCAGGCTCGGCTCGGCGTCGCGTCGGTCGCGGGTGCGACGGCGTCCGGCTCGGGCGGTGTCGCGGTCTGGCGCGGGGGCCGGGGCGGGCGTGGCGGGGCGATCGGTCGCCGGGGTGGGGCGATCGCGGACCGCCAGCCGGACCTCGGCGGTCTCTCCGAGTTCCGCGCGGGCGGCGATCTGGATCGCCTCGCGGAAGTGCCGCTCGATCCAGTCCGCGACGAACCGGCTCTCGGCTTCGACGCGAAGCGAGCCGTCCTCGATGACGAACTCGGTGCCGCGGTCGAACCACATGTCCCACCGGCGAGGTCCGACCCGACGGGCGACCTCGTGGCCGATCCGGGTGCGGGTGTCCGTCGCGGGGGCGGGCCGGCGGGCGTCACCCGCCGCGGTCGGTCGGGGGCTCGCCGAGCGAGAATCGAGTGAGGCGGCCACCGAATCGACGGGTCGCGGGATCGTGCTCATCTGACCTCCGGGGGAGACGGGGATTCAGAACAGCCATGTCGATCGCGCCACCGACGACGCGGCGTGACTTCACTGCGACAGGGCTGGATTCGGAGTCCGTTCCCGGAGGTCGGCGTCCCGGAGTCGGCGTGGCCGGCGGAATCGGGCGGGGTGCGGTCGAGCCGCTCGCGCTCCGATCCGGCGCCGGTGACGTCGAGTCTGCGGCGTCGATCTCTCGTGTCCCGCTCCGTGGTTCCGAAGTCGGCGGGGCGCCGGTGAGGGCGACCTCGATCGCGACGGAGTCACGGTGGGCTCGCTCGTCCTTGAGCGATGTGCGGAATGTAGTCGCCGTCGGACGCGGTTCCGGATGCCGTTGGTCGCTTCACCCGGGTCATAGGGCCGGGTTCCCTTGCGCCGTGCGGGATTGCGACCGGGTAAAAAAAGTAATCCACCGTGTTCAGATTCGGTTGGCGATCAGGTGTGGAAGACCTGCGCATTCGTGGATCAGTCGGCGCGAACCGATCGGACGAGGGCGAGCCGTCGCAGCGCGAATCGGAATCCCGCGCGTCGGTAGAGCCCCACCGCCGGGAGGTTTGCGCGATCGACCGCGAGCACGATCGTGCGGGCGGGATCGTCGTCGAGGGCTGCGAGCCCGAATGTCAAGAGCGCGCGTCCGAGTCCGCGTCCGCGCACTTCCGGCGCCAGACCGAGATACACCAGTTCCACGGTCGTGCCTTCCTGATTCCGGTTGAGCAGCAGCGCCCCGGCGTCTCGGCCATCGACCCGCAGAAGATGCCACGCACCCGGGATGGGCCGACCGGAGGCGAGATGTCCGTCGAGGATGTCCTCGGGCCGTCGAAGCCCGGCAAGGCCGGGGCAGTCGAGGGTGTTCTCGTAGGTCCGGCCCAGCAGGGTCACCAGGCGAGATCGTTCCTCGGGGCGCCACGGCTCGATCTGGACCCCGGAGGTCAGCGGTGGGGAGGTCACGGTGCCGAACCGGGGGATCGGGCGTTCGAGGTAGTCGAGTTCGGCCAGTCGTCGGAATCCGCCGGCGAGGAAGATCGCCTCCTCGTCGGGCGCGGCGGGGTCCAGCAGCGACTGGGCCAGATCGATGTCGTGATCCCGCAGGGCGTCGACCGTGATGTCCACGAGTCGTCCCACCGCGGTCGTGCGGGCGGGCACGGCGGCGCGGCTCGCGAAGACCGTGGCCGTCCGGCCGGCGGCGGGGGCGGCGAGCGCCGTCGCCTCGATCCGACCCGCGGAGTCGACGAGCGACCAGACATGCTCCAGCGGGAGCCGCGTCGAGGCGGCGAAGTCGAGAAACCGGGCGGCGGCCGCCCGATCGCCGCGAACGAGGACCCGGACCGCCTCCTCGATGCGGTCGGGGCCGATCCGCTCGACCCGGAAGCCCGGGGGGAGGTCGCCGGCATCCATTGGACTCGTGGAGGCCGCGGACATGGTTCGCACCTATACCACCGGCCGTTCCCGATCGGCGAGTGGCGGCGGCCGAGGGGGGTGTGCAACCCTCTCTCCGGTTCCCGCGGAGAGTCCGTCGGAGATGACGACCGGCGGATCCTGATACACTCCCCGCTTCGCCCCTCGGAGGTACGTCCACGATGGTCCAGATCCGGTTTCTCGGCGGCCTGTCGGTCGTCATGCTGTCCGCCCTGCTCGGGCTCGCGGCGTCGTCGGCGGTTCCGGCGGCCGCCACGCCGATCACCCGCGTCGCGGGCGATCGAGACTGGCAGATCGACTTCCAGCCCGGTGATCTGCGGCTCTATGTGGATCCCGCGGACGGCCGGTACTACTGGTACTTCACCTACACGGTCACCAACCTGACCGAGCGGGACCTGGTCTTCGCGCCGCGGATCGAACTGTTCCTCGACTCCGGCGAGATCCTTCGGTCAGGCCGCGGAGTCCCGACGCGGGTCGTCGATCAGCTCAAGCGGCTGCTGGGCAACCCGCTGCTGGAGGATCAGAACCGGATCATCGGCGACCTTCGGGTGGGCCGCGAGAACGCCCGCACCGGCATCGCCATCTGGCCCGCCGAGGATCAGCAGGTCACCGAACTCACGCTCTTCTTTCAGGGGCTCTCCAGCGACCGCAAGGACGTCCTTCATCCCGAGACCGGTGAGAAGGTGGCGCTGTATCGGACCCTCCGCCGCGAGTATCTCGTGCCGGGCGATCCCGAGGCCCGTGGGTCGACCCCGCTGGAGCTCTCGGCCAAGGGCAACCGCCGCGGTCCCGAGTGCGAGATGGAGTTCCAGATCGGTGGTCGTCCGGCGGGCTGCTGGATCTATCGCTGACCATGCCTGATCCTGCGTGATCCTGCTGGATCAGGACGATCGAGGGGGTGCACCCCTTGGACCGTTCGGCGGACTTCGCTATACTCCCCGATTCTCGCGGTCGATCGTGACCGCGACTCGTGAACCTCTTCCAGTCCTCCCCTCGGTGGGAGGCCCAGTGATCGGAGCCAGTCGTGGCACATAAGAAGGGCCAGGGATCGTCGAAGAACGGTCGCGACTCGAACGCCCAGTACCGTGGCATCAAGCTCTACGGTGGTCAGGAGGCCAAGGCCGGCTCGATCATCGTGCGTCAGTGCGGCACGCCTTTCAAGGCGGGCTATCTGGTGCAGCGATGCAAGGACGACACCCTGATGGCCCGTGCCGACGGCACCGTCCGCTTCCGTGGTCGCTTCGTCGACATCGTCCCCGCCGACCCCGCCATGCCGCGGTTCAAGGTCGTGGACGACGCGATCGCCGCCCGGAACGAGGCCAAGAAGGCCGCCAGCAACTGATCCCGACGCGGGATGCCGATTCGGCGTCCCATCATCGACGAACCACCGACGCCTCGGTCCCAAGACCGAGGCGTCGTATCGTCACCCAACGATTCTCCATTCTCCATTCTCCCCGCATCCACTCTCCCCATGTTCCTCATCGATGAAGCTCGAATCTTCGTACGCAGCGGCAAGGGTGGCGACGGCGTCGTCAGCCTCCGACGCGAGAAGTTCATTCCCAAGGGCGGCCCCGACGGCGGGGATGGTGGAGACGGCGGCAGTGTGATCCTCTTCGCCGATCCGCACATGGACTCGCTGATGCCGTTCCACTTCGCGCCGCACTTCCGCGCCGAGCACGGCGCGTCGGGCGGTGGCTCGAGCCGACACGGTCGCGACGGCGCCGACAAGCGGGTCGCAGTGCCGGTCGGCACGCAGATCCGCGACGAGGAGACCGACGAGATCGTCGCGGACCTCGACGAGCCGGGGCAGGAGATCGTGGTCGCCCGCGGTGGTCGCGGCGGTTTCGGCAACGAGCACTTCAAGAGCGCCACGCACCAGACCCCACGGGAGGCGACGCCCGGCGAGCCGTTCGTCGAACGGACGCTGCATCTCGAGCTCAAGCTGATCGCCGATGTCGGGCTGGTGGGACTGCCGAACGCCGGCAAGTCCACCATGCTCTCCGCGGTCAGCAAGGCGCGGCCGAAGGTCGCGGACTATCCCTTCACCACGCTCATTCCGCAGCCGGGCATCGCGGAACTCCCCGGTGAGCGTCGGCTCGTCATCGCGGACATCCCGGGGCTGATCGAGGGGGCGAGCGAGGGCGCGGGGCTCGGTCACGACTTCCTCAAGCATGTCGAGCGGACGAAGGTCATCCTGCACCTGCTCGATCTCGCGCCGCTCGACGAGAGCGACCCGGTTCGCAATCACGAGATCATCCGGGGCGAGCTGCACGCCTTCAGTCCCGAGCTGGCCGAGAAGCCCGAGCTGGTGGTCTTCAACAAGGTGGATCTCGTCGACCCCGACGAGCGTGACGCGGTCGTCCGCCGGACGGCGCACGCAATCGGCGTGGAGGTGGACGATGTGGTGGTGGTGAGTGGCGCGACCGGCGAGAACGTCCGCGAGATGCTCGAACGGGCCTGGACCCTGCTTCGATCGGCCGACGGGAACGGCAGCGGCTCGGACGCCGGCTGGCGCGCCTGATCACTTCTCCGGCTTCTCCTTCTCCGGGCGACTACTTCGCCACCGCCATGTAGATCTCGAAGAACTCGACCATCGGGGCCTCGAACTCGGTGCCGACGACGAGTCCCGCGATCTCGGGCACCAGCCGCTCGTCGCGGGCGAGGTTCACGACGCGTCCGCCACCGGCGGCCGCGATCTCCGGGAAGAACCCGATCGAGGCGCGGTCCCGTCGAAACGATCGCCGGCCGGCGCCGCGGATCCCGTCGGGGCCGACCTGATCGGGTTCGGCGTCCACGGTGGTGATCTCGGCATCGGGATCGTCGTCGTCCGCGATGGACGGATCGCAGCCGATGACGTGCGTGGTGACGCCATGGCGACGAGCGTGTTCGGCGAGGGCCACACAGGCCGAGCCACGGCCCGGGTGCGGTGGTGCATCCCCGACGAGCACGAGCACGCCGCGATGCGCCTGATTCCAGTGGAACGTCGTGACTGCCAGCTCCAGGCCCTTGTCCACGAGTTCCGGCTTGTCGCCGCCGCCCTCGGCGCTCAGCCTCCAGAGATTCGTCCGGGCTGCGTCGATCGACGGCGTGAAGTCCCAGCCGACGGTCTCGAACTTCTCGCGTCGGTCGCGATAGCCGACGATCGCCACGCGGATCCCGCCGGAGACATCACCGACGAATCGCATGAGGTCGTCGATCCCGCCCTGCGCGTCCGCGATCTCGCCCGACATGCTCGCGGTGCAGTCGATGACGATCGCGAGATCGACCGGCTGGTGGGCGAGCCGCTCCAGATGATCCGCGAGTCGAAGAAAGTCGTCGAGGGGCATCCTCGCCACCTCGCTCCACTCATCCTCGGGCGAGGAGGTCGGCCGGTTGCGATCGATCGCGTCCACGGTCGGCATGGGCGCCAGCATCCGCGCGGCGTCGAGGGGGCGACGGCGATTCCGCTTCCACCAGCTCCGCCACTTGTACGCCCGCCGGAGGTCCTCGCCTCCGGTGATCCGTGCGAGTCGCGGGCTGAAGGCGCCGCCTTCCTCGTCGTTCATGCGGAGCACCACGGTCTGCACGAGGCTCGCCGCCAGGGTGTGCAGATCGTCGTCATCCGAGAGCAGTCCCAGTTCGGCCGCGAGCAGCTTGTCGCCGAGATCGGAGCTCTTCGCGAGGGCCGTCGCGCCGCGGGCGAGCCGGTCGGCGGGGATCGAGTATCCCGCCCGAAGCGCGGTCCTGATGACGGAGGGGCTCTCCTCGTGATCGAGCCAGTCGGGGGCCGCGGGAATGCGACGATGCCCGAGGGCGAGCCAGACGAACGACCGAACCGCGGGGTGCCGGTCGTGCCGGGCATCGGCAAGCAGGGTCGCGGACTCGGGGCAGTCGAAGCGTTGCAGGCGCAGCACCGCGACGACCCGTCGGGGCCACGCCTCGCTTCCCAGCAGATCGCGGATGGCCTGCTGCTCGCGGGGTGGAGCCTCGGCAAGAGGGCGGGCGGGGGCGGCGTCGGCGGGCGGCCGCCGACCGGCGGTCGGCGTCGCCGGGGGATCCGCCGCCGCCGGACCGGCGGCCGCCGCGAGGGCGGCGAGAAGGATCGCGACGGTCGGGGAGGGGCGGAGACGCACGAGACGAGTGTATGTCTCGGTCGGCCGGGAACCGCATCGGGGGTTCGGTCGGATCGACATGCTGGTTGACACGGCATACTTTGCAAGGCAAAGTATGCAACGCGGCACTCACGCCGGCGGAGGGTCTCCATGCGAATCGAACGGGAACTCATGCGCGGCGCCGGGCCGGTGGCGGTTCTGAGCCTGCTCGGCAAGGGCGAGATGTACGGCTACGAGCTCGTCGAGGCCCTCGACCGTCGCACCGACGGCGTCCTCGACATGGGCCAGTCCACGCTCTACCCGCTGCTCTACAACCTCGAAGCCAAGGGGCTCATCGAGAGCGATCGTCGTGTCGCCGAGAACGGTCGCGAACGGAAGTACTACCGACTCACCAGCGACGGTCGGACCCGGCTGGCCGCCGACCGCGCCCAGTGGCAGGCGGTGACCGAGGCGATGCGGTCGCTCGGCGTCATCGCGGGCCGTCTGGCGCCGGCGTGGAGGCTCGCATGACCGATTCCAGGTCCTTCGCCCGACGACTGTTCCAGACGCCCTTCCGCGATCTGTTCCGCGGACGGATCACCGGCCGGGTGGATCTTGCCGCGGTGTTCGAGGAGACGGCGCTTCCCGACGACCTGGCCGACATCGTGCGGCGCGTCTCCCGCCGCACCCGCCTCGATCGCGTCGAACGGGTCGAGGTCGCCCGCGATCTCGCCGAGCATTTTCGTGACGGTCTCGCCGCCGGGAGCGAGACCGACGCGCTTCGCCGCGACTTCGGCGACGAGCGGGAGTCCGCGCGGCTCATTCGTCGATCGATGCTTCGGAAGCGATCCCTGCTTCGACGCGTGAACCGACGCTTCCTGCAGGCGACGCTGATCACGATCGGCAGCGTGACCGCGATCTACCTTCTGGCGGCGGCGCGATACTGGTCGCAGCGTCCGATCGTCGCCACCGACTATGTGGCGCTTCTCAACGAGCCGATCGTCGCGCTTCCCGAGTCGGACCGGGCCTGGCCTCGGATCCGGTCGGCGATGCGCGAACTCCGCACGCTGGTCGAACCGGTCGAGGACCGGTCCACCGATCGCCCGGAGGTGCTGCGGCGGGACGAGGCGATCGGCCGGATCGCCGACACGGCCCGCTCGATCTCGATCATGCCGTGGTCCGGGCCCGAGTCCCCGGTTCTCGGCGAATCCGATCCCGATCTGGATCCCGATCTTCAGGGGGCGGACTCCGCCGCCGACCAGCAGGCCCGGCTGGCCGCCTTTCTCGACCAGGCCGATGCCGCGCTGGCCGAGCTTCGCGCCGCGGCGGGCCTGCCCGGACTGGGGCGTCCGGTCCGATCGGGACCGCCCGTCGATCCCGAGGATCGCGCCTTCTTCGGGATGGAATCCCGCCCCGACGAGGATCGCGGGGACGATGTCCTCGCGGGCAGCGTCATCACCATCGAACTGACGCACTTTCCGACCCTGAGACGGGCGGCCCAGGTGCTGGCCGCCGACGCCCGCCGGGCGGTGGCGGCGGGCGACGGGGCGCGGGCGGTGGATGACATTCGTGCCATCCTCGGTCTCGGACGGCAGGTCCGCGAGCCGTCGTTCCTCATCGGACAGCTCGTCGGGACCGCCATCGAGCAACTCGCCTGCGAGGTCGTGCTCGATGCGATCGCCGCCCGGCCGGAGGCGTTCGACGCCGACGATCTCGCGACCCTCGCGGACACCTTCGCCGCCCTCGACGACGATCGGCTCGCGGTGGACCTCGCGGGCGAGCGGCTGTTCTTCGAGGACCTCGTGCAGCGGTTCTACACCGACGACGGCAGCGGCAACGGCGTCCTCACCATCCGTGGAGCCCAGGGCATGGGCGATCTCGGGGTCGGTGACGGACTGTCGGGCGCCCAGATCGGCCCGAGCGTCCTCGGGTTCCTCGTCACACCGGCGTTGGCGAATCTGACGCTCGATCGTCGCGGGGCCCTCCGGATCTGGAACGACTACTTCGATGCGTGCCAACTCGCGCTGCAGGCCGACCCGTGGACGCTCGATCGCGCGGGTCTCGAGGTCGTGGACGGCCGGCCGATGTCCGAGACCATGGACGGCTGGCGGAACCGGCTCCGGTACTTCC
>JAUIHC010000400.1 GCA_030432455.1 Phycisphaerae bacterium
GAGGTAGCCGCTCGCCCACGCCCATTGGAAGTTGAATCCACCGACGCGTCCGTCGACGTCGAGGATCTCGCCTGCGAGATGCAGGCCGGGCGTCACTCGGCTCTCCATCGTGTCGAGTCTCACTTCCGACAGCGGGACGCCGCCGGCGGTGGCTTCAGCGAAGGTGTAGCCACGGTCGCCCGCGACCGCGAGGCGGTGGCTGAAGATCGCATCGAGGAGTCGTCTGCGGGCGTCCTTGGCGAGATTCCGCACGCGATCGCCGGGGTCGAGTTCGGCCGCGAGCGCGATCGTCTGGATGAACCGCTCGGGCACGCGGCCGCGGAGCACCGAGCCGATCGTCGCGCTGCCCGAGGCCGAGAGGAGTGACGATTCGAACGCGTCGCGATCGTCGTCGGGCAGGAACGAGGCGACGATCACCGCGGCCTTGTCGCCCGCGGCGTGGGCGTTCAGAAGATGACGGCTCGCATCGAGGACGACCGGGCCCGAGATGCCGAAGTGCGTGCAGAGAAGCGGCGCGGTGTACGAAGCGATGACCTTGCCGCGGCCGTCGCGCACCTCGAGCCGCGTCGGCAGCGCGATCCCCGAGACCCCGCGGATCGGATCGCCGTCGTGCAGGACCAGCGGCACGAGTGCCGGATGCACGCTGTCGGTGATCGTGTGCCCGAGACTTCGGGCGATGTCGTAGCCCGCACCGTCGGACCCCGACTTCGGCAACGCCTTGCCGCCGGTCGCGAGGATGACGCGGTCCGCATGCAGATCGACATCCTCGCCGCGGACTCGGAAGCCGCCGTGATCGCCGTCGCCACCGTGTTGGGGCACGACCTCGTGCACGCGGCGCGGAAACCGCACGACCGCACCGGCATCGCGCACCGCGTCGAGCAGGGCGCCGAGCACGCTCTGGGCCCGGTCGGTCGTCGGAAAGAGCTTGCCGGTCTCCTCCCGCTTGAGTTCGACGCCGAGTTCGCGGAAGAACTCGACCGTCGCGCTCACCGGGAATCGGCCGAGCACCTTGCGGATCGCGTGGCGGCTCGACCCCGCGTAGTCCTCGGGCGTCACCGCGTGGTGCGTGACATTGCAGCGGCCGCCGCCTGCGACGAGGATCTTCGCCCCGATCTTCCGGGCGCCGTCGAGGGCGACCACGCCCCCCGCCCGCCCGACGGGGGCGCCGAGCGTGCGGCCTGCGTGGATCGTGGCCATGAGACCGGCGGCGCCGGCCCCGATCACGACGACCCGGACGCGTTCGGGCGACGGTCGCGACGACACGCTCATTCGGCGGCATCTGCTCCGAGCGGGATGGACAGGTCGCGGGCCTTCTCGGCGTGGTAGTGGAAGGTCCCGGTCGGCGCGGTGTCGCTTCGCATCACATAGCGGAAGGTCCGCTGGTCGCGGCCGCCGATGCCGGTCTCGACCAGCAGTCGCTCGGGTCGGTGCGGGACCGGGTCGAAGGTCTTCGACAGGCGGCTCACCGTCGGGCCCGCCAGCAGCAGCTCGACGCCGTCAGCGGGCTCGAAGGTCAGGATGTCGGGCAGGCCGATCCGCTTGTCGGCGGCGCGGGCGGTGCGGGTGGGGATGAGCCGGTCGTTGGCGATCTCCAGGTCGACCTGCCAGAGCCCGTCGCCGAGGTCGGTGACGACGACATCGTTCGCCCGGAGCTTCGGGGTCTCGGCCGCGTGGAACATCGTGAACGCGAAGTTGCGGTGCGCCTCCTCCTCGAGCATGAACGGGGGTGGCAGGCGACTCGACCAGCGGTTGCCGCCGCCGACCAGCACCGTGCCGTACTCGGGATGCTCGACCTCGGTCCAGTCGGTGAAGGTCTGCCCGAAGAGCACGCGGTCCTGCCATCGCATGCGGCCCGCCTCGTCGAGTCGGGCGTCGCCGTCCTGCATGATGCGGCGGTCGGTCCAGAGCTCGTTGGTGAACGACACGATGCCGAGCCCTTCGGCGATCCAGTTCACGAATCCACCGTGCACCGGATAGAGGTCGCTGTGGATGACGAGCGACCGGTAGTGCGGCAGCATCTCGACGCCCGCGTCGGCGATCGCGTCGTAGGTGCGGCGATCCTCGCGCGGGTAGGCGCTCTCGCCGTAGGGCACGCCGGGGCCGCGGAGGATCATGCCGCCGGTGTTGTGATAGCTCTGGCCGGCCGCGATGTTGGGATGCGCCCGGATGAAGTCGCCGACGCAGCGGGTCTCGGGATACGAGAACGGGTGGGTGCCGGCACCGCGCTGCACATGATCGGGCTGCCAGTCGCTCGGCCAGTTGCGGTTCATGTCGTAGCCGCCCGAGCCGTCTTCGTTGATGCGGCCGTCGCCGTCGTCGTCGATGCCTTCGCTGCCCGCCATCGACCAGTCACCGCGTCGGATGCGGCCGTCGGGTCCGGGCTCGGTCGGCACGCGCTCCATGATGCGGGGATCGGTCTCGCTGCGGCGGTGCGTGCCGTTGGGGTCGCGTCGCCACATGCGGCCGATGCTGCCGTCGCCGTCGAGGTCGTTGGGCGGATCCTCGTCGAAGAGGCCGTCGCGGTCGTTGTCGGTCGGCTTGACGCCGGTCCGGCTCGAGTGCGGGGTGCTTGGACCGCGGAACCACTCGGCCCGGCCGTCGGGGTTCACCATCGGCAGCAGGTAGAAGGCGTGATCCCGGACGAGTTCCGCGATCGCGGGCACCTCGTCGCGACCTTCCAGCAGATACCACGCGGTGTAGAGCACGGTCTCGGCGGCCTGGAGCTCGTTGCCGTGGATGTTGCCGTCGATCCACATCGCGGGCTTCTCGGTGTCGGGCCCGGTCGCGGGGTCGTTGATCGTGAGCAGCCACATGTCGCGGCCCTCGATGCTCTTCCCGATCGAGACGAGCGAGCAGACGTCGGGGTGCGCCTCGGCGAGCCGGCGCATCGCGTCGGACATCTCCTCGTAGTCGTAGAAGCGGTTGAAGGCGAGATCGACCTCGGCGCCGAGCTGCTGCTGCGCGGACGCGAGTCCGCCGACCGCGAGCGAGATGGCGGTGGTGGCGATGGTGAGGGTTCGGCGGGTCATCAGTCTCATCGGTCTCATCGGTCTCCTCCGGTCGCGGTTCCGGGGGTGGCGGCGGGGACGTCGATCGTCCGCACGCCGAACTGGGGGTCGTCGAGGGTGATGGTGGTGGGCGTGTCGCCGAGGCGGACGACCCAGTCGAAGTCGGCGCGGCCGCCCGAACCGGGGAGGGCATCGACGAACTCGAGCGG
>JAUIHC010000401.1 GCA_030432455.1 Phycisphaerae bacterium
TCGCCCGCCAGGCGTCGCGGAGGCGATCGGGCTGGTCGAGGGCGATGCCGCGGAAGATCGGCGCGATGAACGACCGCATCGCGCGGTTGGGACTCGCCACCGGCGTGGCGATCGCCCACGGATCGACCTGATCGACGAATCGGTCGAAGTGATCGCGATACAGGTCGCGGCGGATCGGCAGGCGACGCAGCTCGAAGCGTCGAGGCCCGAGTCCGTCGGGCGAGCCGTCGGGCGAGGCTGCGAACTGCCAGAGCGACTGCCCCTCGACGCTCAGCACGAACTCGATGAACCGCCGGGCCAGGATCGGGTTCGGCGCTCCGGAGAGCATCGCGATCGGATCGGGATCGATCACCGTCTCGCCCGGCGGATCGGCGTAGCCGATGCGACCGACCGCGTCCCGCGACTCCAGCCCGGCCTGGATCGCGGCGTCGCGGGTCCGCTGCGCTTCGTAGCGGCCGTAGAAGTCGATGCAGACCGCGGCCGCGGCCTCGCCCGCGGCCGCGTCGAGCGGACCGGCGGTGCTGCTGCCCGCGAAGGAATGCGCGTTGGCGGCCATGCGCCGCAGGATCCGCCAACCGTCGTTCCACCCCCGCCGCTGCAGGATCGCGTCGAACGCGGTCGTCACCGAGCCGCTCATGCCCGGATCCACCATCGTGAGCCACCCGAGGTAGGCCGGGGCGCAGAGATCCTGCCAGGTGCCGGGCTCGTCCACGCCCAGCAGACGGAGCGCGTCGCGGTTGAAGACGATGCCGAAGCTCGAGAGCGCGGTGCCGAACCAGCGATGATCCGGATCGAAGAGCGGATCCCCCGCGATCAGGCCGTCCCCGTAGATCGCGTCGAGCTCGGCGTCGCCGAGGTCCACCGGGGCGAGCACCGTCGTCGATCGCGTCGTGCCGTCGACCTCGATCTCGATCGGCTTCGAGAGCAGGCCGAACTCGTACGAGCCGCCGCCCCACAGCAGGTCCGCGTTGCCGCCGGGCGGCAGGTCGTCCTCCAGGGCGGCGGTGTACTCGGAGACCAGCAGCTTCCGGATCTCGCTGGTGCCGCCGGGCGTGCTCCACTCGACCCGCACGGGTTCCCCGAAGGACCGTTCGTGCCACGCCTCGAACGCCCGCTTGAACTCGGAGCGAATCTGCTCGTTGTGCGGTGTCACGACGACGATGCCCGGCGCATCGCGGTCATCGACCTCGCCCGCGGGTCGCAGGGCGAACGGCGCCGCAAGCAGCACCAGAAGCCCGGCGATCGGAAGCCATCGCCACATGGTCAGGCGACCTCCGCGACGAGTCCGCCGATCTCGTCGGCCATCCGCGCGGCGGCGTCGGAGACCGCGGCGGTCCACGGTCCCGAGGTCTCGACCCACGCGTGGATGATCGATCGGCTCGCGGTGACGATCACGCCGCCTCCGTGCTCGTCGAGCGCGGCGCGGACGCCCTCGGCCCCGCCGCCCTGGGCGCCGTAGCCGGGAAGAAGGAACGGTGCCCGGGGCATCGCCAACCGCAGCGCCGCAGCCGCCTCCGGCTTGGTCGCACCGACCACCGCCCCGGCCGAGGCGAGATCCCCGGCCGCGACCACGCCGCCGAGGCGATCCACCATGCGGGCCACGAGCGTGGCCACGGTTCCGTTGCCGCAGACCGGCGACTGGATCTCGTCGCCGGACGGATTCGAGGTTCGGACGAGCACGAACACGCCGAGACCGGCGTCGAGGAAGGGCACGACGCCGTCCTCGCCGAGGTAGCCGTTGAGCGTGACCCAGTGCGCCCCGGTCGCGGCCGCCGCGGCGGCGTAGTGGGTCGCCGAGATGCCGATGTCCCCGCGCTTGGCGTCGAGGATCGTCTCGAATCCGGCGTCCACCGACGTCCGGATCACGCGTTCGAGGGCCGCGACGCCCTCGGCGCCGTATCGCTCGAAGCACGCCGACTGCACCTTGATGCAGGGCACGAGTCCGACCACCGCGTCGAGGATCTGGCGGGAGAACGACTCGATCGCCGCCACCGGCCGGGCGGCGTCGATCGACGCGGGGAGGCGTTCGACCACCGGGTCGAGTCCGACACAGACGGGCGCCGAGGCCCGAAGCCGGGCGGCGAGACGAGTTCCGGGCGCGAGGTCGCTCATGGCGGGGATTCTACGGGCACGGCCGTCGCACGCCGGCGCACGCCGCCCGTACCATCCGGACATGCCCGCCATGGACGACACGCCCCCTCGCCATCTCCACCTCGACCGCGATCGAGGGCTCGAGGTCGAGTGGCCCGACGGACGCCGGATCCATTACCCGATTGCCTGGCTTCGTCGCATGAGTCCCTCCGCCGACAGCAGGGAGCTTCGCAAGGAACTCGAGTCCAACCCCCTTGCGGTGCTCCCGGCGGGGACGTCCAGCGGACCGCTGCGGGCGGAGGCGATCGAGCCCGTCGGGAACTACGCGATCCGACTCCGCTTCAGCGACGGCCACGCCTCGGGGATCTACTCGTGGCGCTACCTCCGCGAGATCGAGCCGCAGGAACCGGCGTCGTGAGCCCGTCCCGCGTCGAGGTCATCCCGCGGCCGTCCGCGCCTCCCGACTGCATCGAGGCGCCGTCCGAGGCCTTCTGGTGCGCGATCGAGGTCGGCGAGGACGGCACCAGCCGCGGCGTTCCGCATGTCAACAACGCCGAGTACGTGCGATTCATCGACCGGATCGCGGAGCGTGCGACCGATGCCGCGGGCTTCACGCGGGCTCGGATGCTGGCGGACGATCGCATGTGGTTCGTGGCCCGACACGAGATCGACTATCGAGGCGAGGCGTTCGCAGGCGATGAGCTCGTGGCGGCGACCTGGCTCCGATCGTGGACCCGCACCACCGTCGTCCGCGAGGTCCGGATCGCTCGACCGTCGGACGCCCGCCTGATCTGCGCCGCCTCGACCCGCTGGGCGTTCGTCGATCTGGGCACCCGGCGTCCCGCCCGCATCCCCCCCGAGATGCGGGCGGCCTTCCCCGACTCGACCGCCGCCGGCCGCGACGAGGTCGAACCATGAGCGTGAAGGTGCTGCTCGTCGCCGACGAGGCGCGACACCGCGAGGAGGCCACCGCCCTTCGCCGGTTCGCGGTCGGACTGGCGGCCGAGGGGCATCGACCGGCCCTGCTGCTCGGCGTGCGACGGAGCGACACCGGTCGCCGCGAACCACGACTCGGGCTGATCCCCGTCATCGACGTGCCCGTCGAGGTGCCGTGGTGGA
>JAUIHC010000402.1 GCA_030432455.1 Phycisphaerae bacterium
CCGATGCCGCCTCGCTCTTCGCCATGCCGTTCAGCCTGGCCTCGGAGGGCGAGGACATCCGGACCGCGGTGCTCGCCCACCTCGCCGACTCCGGCCCCGACGGACAGGCGGCCCTGGCGTGGACCGCGATCCATCACGACGATCCGGCATGGCGACGACTCGCGACCGACGCCATCATGCGTCCGGCATCTCCCCGGGTGCTGGCGGCCCTGCAGGTCGGACTGTCGGCGTCCGAACACGAGACCGTGGTGCGGGCGGGCCGCCTCGCCGGCGCGCTCGACGCCCGCCTCGCGATCCCGCACCTCATCGCCACCCAGTACTCCGCGGACGCCGTGCGCCACGAGGGCGACCTCGGCTGGATCGCGATCGGCACCCAGCGGTCGTACGTCGCGAATCTGATTCCGGTGACCGGCGACGGCGCCGGCGCGTTCCAGCCGGTGCCCGGGATCATCAACGAAGGCTTCGTGATGCGGGTGCAGGACGCGGTCGCGATCGTGTACCGCACCGAGATCCACCGCGTGCTCGTGGACATGACCAGCGAGGCCACCGGAACCGACACCTCCGACCACGGCTGGAGCCTCGCGGCCTGGCGCGACTGGTACAACCGCGAGTACCTTCCACGGGCCCGGGCCGAGGCCGCCAAGGCCGAGGACGCCGCCGCAGGCCGCGACTTCGCGGACGCCGAACGACGGCGTCGCGAGCTCGAGGACTCCGACCGCATCGACTGATCCACGCCCGTTCGCCCCCCGCCTCTCCGGCCGAGACATGCCCGACCGAACCGATCCACTGCCGCCCCGCGCCGACGGGATGCCGACCGTCAGCGCCTACGTCATCGCCTACAACGAGGCGGAGAAGATCGAGGCCGCGATCTCCAGCGTGCTCTGGGCCGACGAAGTGATCCTCGCGGACAGTCACTCGACCGACGGCACCATCGAGATCGCCGAACGACTCGGCGCCCGCGTCGTCCAGATCGACTTCGACGGCTTCGGGAAGCTCCGCAACAGCGCGATCGCGGCGTGCCGCGGCGACTGGATCTTCTCGCTCGACGCCGACGAACGCTGCACGCCCGAGGCCCGCGACGCGATCCTCGCGGTGGTCGCCGATCCCGGGAGCGCGGACATCTGGCGGGTGCCGCGTCGCAACTGGTTCATGGGTCGCTGGATCCGACACTGCGGCTGGTATCCGAACTTCCGGCAGCCGCAGCTCTTCCGCAACGGTCGCATGCACTACGACCAGTTGCCGGTGCACGAAGGCTGGATCCCCGCCGAGGGAGCCGAGGTTCGCGTGCTGCCCGCGGACATCTGGCAGATGCCGTTCCGCGATCTCGGCGAGATCCAGCACAAGGCGAACCGGTATTCGACCCTCGGCGCCGAGAAGGTGCTGGCCAGGGGCGGCGGAGGATCGATGCTCTGGGCCGTCGCCTGCGGCGTGCACGAGTTTCTCAAGCACTACGTGCTGAAGCTCGGCATCCTCGACGGCTGGCCGGGATTCGTGATCTCGCTGGGCGCCGGCGAGGGTGCGTTCTACAAGCACGCCAAGGCGTACGTCTCGCGACACCGGGCGTCGCCCCCGCCCATCCAGGCCGTGCGTCGCACGGACGGCTGACCATGACCCCGGCGACCTCGGTCATCGTGAGCACCTACCGCCGCGAGGATGCGCTGCTGGCCGTCCTGGCGGGCCTGGCCCGCCAGTCGGACCCGGACTTCGAGATCGTCGTGGCCGACGACGGCTCCGGTCCGGAGACCGCCGAAGTCCTCGAGCGTGCCCGACACGAGTGGCCGGATCTCGCCATCCGTCATGTCCGTCAGGAGGACGAGGGCTTCCGTCTCGCCCGCGCCCGCAATCTCGCAGTGCTCGCCTCGCGCGGAGACCGCCTGGTGTTCCTCGACGGCGACTGCGTCCCGCGGCCCGGATTCGTCGCGGGCCATCGCCGCTGCCGACCGGGACGGGCGACCTGCGGACGCCGATGCCTGCTCTCCGAGTCCGCCACCGCGACCTGGCTCCATACCCCGACCTCCGCAGGCCGCTCCGCGTGGTTCTGGTGCCGGTCCCGCGTCGGGGGCGAAGTCAATCGCCTGCCGTTCCTCGCCGACCCGTGGTCGGCGTCGCTCGAGCCCGCCCTCTCATGGACGCGGTTCCGCGGCATGAACCACGGGGTGCATCGCGACGACTATCTCGCGGTGGATGGCAACGATCAGGCCTTCGTGGGCTGGGGCTTCGAGGACTCCGACCTGGCGATCCGACTCCGCAACCACGGCGTCCGACTCGTGCCCGCCGGACTCGGATCGACCGTGATCCACCTCTGGCATCGCGAGGCCGACCGGACGCTCGAAGGCGAGAACCTGAGCCGGCTCGAGGACGTCCGGAAGTCGGGCCGCATCCGCGCCACGGAAGGGCTGTCGTCCATCGAGGTCATCGAGGTCGCCACGACCGAGTGAGCGTGCGTCCGCGGGCCGGGCCCGACTCGATCGCGGCCTCAGTCGCCCGCGATCGCCATCACCGCGTCGGCGAGCCGGTCGTACTCCTCGAGTTCGTTGTAGACATGCACGCTGAACCGCACGAATCGACGATCGCCGTGCACCACGACCGGCACCTCGATGCGGTGCGCCTCGAGCAGTCGGCGCTGCACCGGATCCATCCCGATCACCGGCCGACCGTCGGGCCCGGGAACGGCGTTGCTCGAGGCGAACGCCGGACCGCCGTTCGCCGGCTGCAGCGAGGCCGGGAGCTCGATCGTCGCCATGAATCCGAGCATCGACCCGTCGAGCGGGGAGATCGGCTCGACCCCGAATCGCTCCACGAGTTCGGCGTGCATCCGCGTCGCGATGCCGTGATTCCGCGCCCGCACCGCGTCCCAGCCGCCGAAGCGATCCATGAAGGCGATCGCGTCCGGGGCGAGCAGCCAGGGCGTCGGATCGACCGTCCCCTGCCAGTCGAACTCGGCGGCGAACGACTGATCGAGATGATGACTGATGATCGCAGGCTTCACGACCGCCGCCAGGTCCGCACGCGCGGTGACCACCGCGGTCCCGCGCAGGGCACACGGCCACTTGTGAAGATTGCCCGTCCACGCGAGCGCCTCGGCGGCGGGGCCCGCGGCTTGCGCGATCATGCCGGGCGCGTGGGCGCCGTCCACGATCGTCTCCACGCCCCGTCTCGCCGCCATCGCCACGATCTCCGCGACCGGCAGCACCAGGGCCGTG
>JAUIHC010000403.1 GCA_030432455.1 Phycisphaerae bacterium
GATTGGCGGTGATGTGCGGAGCCTTGATGAGCCGGAGCGTCGGGCGATCGGCGGTGGCCTTCTCGGCGGCGGGATCACTCGACCCGTCGACCGTCCACTCCATGTTCGACTGACCGCCGCAGATCCAGACCTCGCCGACGAGGACGTCGTCGATCTCGACTCGGTTGGTGCCCTCGACGATCAGCGCCCGAGGATCCGAGGACGCCGCGAGCGGATCGAGCGTGACGCGCCAGGCACCGTCGGCACCGGCGACCGTGGACGCCATCCGATCGGCGAAGCGGACCGTGACCGACTCGCCGGGGTTCGCCGTCCCCCAGACCGGCACCGGCAGATCCCGCTGCAGGACCATGTGGTCCGAGAAGACCGCGGGAAGCGAGACCTCTGCAAGCGCGACGGTCGAGATTCCCAGCGAAGACGCCAGGGCGAGGATCCGGAGAGGGTGGATGGTCGTCATGAGGTCATGCTCGCAGCACCCGGGCTTGCGGGCAACCTCGGGCCGCCGCCGGCCCGGCGTTCTCGAAGATCCGGTTCCAGCCGCCCCCCGAGGACGGTCGATCCACCTCGGCGGTCGTACCATCGATCGAGACTCCCCCCACTCCGAGCCACCGGTCCACCCAATGTCCAGATGCCGCCGTCCAGAAACCTCGCCCCGCCGCCTCGTTTCCGGAGCCGTCGCCCTCGCGATCGCGGTGCTGGGGGGCATCCTCCCAATCGGGTGCGGCGATTCCTCGAGCCCTTCGCAAGCCGCGAACGCGACCCGGCCGGCTCCGCCCGAGTCGATCGACCCCGTGGCCCGGGCGGTGATCGCGGCCCGCGCGGAGAAGGTCGCGGCGTCCCCCGACTCGCGAGCGACCTGGATGGGTTACGGCGACGTCTGCCTGATGAACCTCTGGCCGCAGGAGGCGATCGTGTCGTATCGCGAGGCGCTGGGGGATGCCTCGTCGCTGGATCCCACCCTCGCCGCGAAGGTGCGGTGGCGATTCGCCCGCGCCCTGCACGATGCCGGTGATGCCGAAGCCGCCGACCGCGAGGCGATGACCGCACTGGCTGCGATCCCCGACTTCGGCGATGGATGGGTCACGCTCGCGTCGTGGCGACTCGATCGCGGCGAGCTCGACGCCGCCGATGCGGCGTTCGCGAAGGCCGACAAGGCCCAGCCCATCCGCCGCGCCATCGTCTCGGTGCAGCTCGACATCCAACAGGGACGCATCGACGCCGCCCGCGCCACCGTGGACGACCTGCTCGCCCGCGGAGTCGAGGATCGAACGATCAATCGGCTCGCGGTCGCGGTCGGACGGGCTCAGGGAGACGAGGCCCTCGTCGCGGCGCACGAGGCCAACGCTGCGGAATCGCTCGTCGTCACCGACGACTCGATCATCGCGGAACTCACGCCGCTCGCCCGATTCGAACGAGCCGACCTGCTTCGCGGTCTCGCGATCCGTGAGGCGGTGCTGCAGGGCCGGATGCCGCCACAGCGGGCGCTCGAGCAGATCGCGCCGCTTGTACAGCAGCGACCGCGACTCGCGATGCTTCGTGTGATCGTCGCGGATCTCCTGCGCGGGCTCGGCGGGTACGAGGAGGCGAGGAAGGTCCTCGACGTCGTTCACGAAGACGATCCGCCCGACCACGAATACTGGAGCATGGACGCGGCGATCCGACTCGAGTTGGCCAGGAACGGCCAGCCCGAACTGCTCGACCGTGCCCGCACCTCCGCCGACCGGGCGATCGAGATCAACCCCACGATCGCCTACGGCTGGCAGATCCGCGCCATGATCCACGAAGCGGACAAGGAATGGACCGCGGCCGCCGAGGCGTATCGCACGGCCGCGGAACACGCGGAACGCCCCGAGGATGCGGACCGCTGGCTGGGCGACGCGATGCGATGCGACGCGGAGTCGGTGCAGCCGTGACCGATCGCCGTCCGAGACTCGGCTGGATCGGTGGACTCGCCCTCGGCGGGCTGCTGGCGACCGGTGGGTGCGGCGGCGGCGGCCAACCCGACGGCGATCCGCCCGTGGCGACGGACCCGACCGCCCCGACGGCGGTGGCGCCGTGGTTCGTGGATGCGACCGCGAACGCCGGCATCGACTTCACGCACGACAGTGGCGTCCGCGGGTCGTTCCGTCTGCCCGAGAGTCTCGGTGCCGGATGCGGACTCTTCGACGCCGACGGCGACGGGGATCTCGATGCCTACCTCGTCCGCGGCCACGACCTCGACGGCGGCCCCGATCCCGCCACCAGCGGAAACCGGTTCTTCCGCAACGACGGCACCGGACGGTTCACGGACGACACCGACGCCTCCGGACTGGGCGATGCCGGGTACTCGTGCGGCGTCGCCGCAGGCGACATCGACGGCGACGGCGATGTCGATCTCTACCTCGCGAATCTCGGGCGCGACCGCCTGTTCGTCAACGACGGCACCGGACGATTCACCGCAGCCCCGGACGACGCCTTCGCCAACGACGACGGCTACTCGGTCGCCCCGTGCTTCCTCGACGCGGACCTCGACGGCGATCTCGATCTCTTCATCGCCCGGTACATGGACTGGTCGCCGGACATCGAGGTCGAGTGCCGCAATACGATCGGCGGCCGCGACTACTGCAATCCCGAGGTCTACGGTCGCGGGATCAGCGACCGGCTCCTGCTCAACGACGGCGCCGGTCGCTTCACCGATGCGAGCGAGGCGTCGGGGATCGCCGCCGTCACCGGCACCGGACTCGCAGCGGCGAGCGCGGACCTCGACGGCGACGGGTGGCCGGACATCATGGTCGCCAACGACAAGACGCCCGATCGACTCTGGATCAATCAGGGCGACGGCACCTTCCGAGAGGAGGGGACGGTCCGGGGGTGCGCCACCGGTCTGGACGGGAGTCCGCGAGCCGGCATGTCGGTCGCGTTCGCCGATCTCGATCGCGACGGCGACTTCGAGATCCACATCAGCAACATCCACGGCGAAGCGGACGGGCTCTTCGAGAACCGCGACGGTCGCTTCCTCGACCGGGCGAACGCCTGGGGCATCGCCGCGACCAGTCGCACGCGAACCCGATGGAGCGGCCGGTTCCTCGATCTCGACATCGACGGCGATCTCGACCTGCTGGTCGCGTGCGGTCGCGTCCTGCAGCGTGCGGATGCGCCTCGCGAAGATCGCCCGTACGCCGAGCCGGACCTCCTCTACGAGTTCGACGACACCGGACGCTTCC
>JAUIHC010000404.1 GCA_030432455.1 Phycisphaerae bacterium
CACCGACGAGGCGTTCACCGACATCATCTTCGCGACCACCGTCGCGGTCGAGGATCCCGCCGTCCCGGCGAAGGCGATCGTGACCGGTCTTCCGCAGAACCGACGGTTCTTCGCGCGGGCGACCGAGCTCGGCGCCACCGCCGAGACCACCTTCACCACCCGGGCGACCCTCGCCGCGAACGTCGCCTACGACTCGGGTGTCCGCTTCGGCGTCAGCGGCGACTGGCGCGGCGACGTCGGTCTCTTCAGCAGCATCGTCAACGCTCCCGACCGCGAGCTCGAGTTCTTCGTGAAGCTTGGCGACACCATCTATGCCGACGTGGCGAGCCCCGCGGTGCCGAACGGCCCGGCGACGACCCTCGACGAGTTCCGGGCGAAGCACGAGGAGAACTATTCCGCGAAGGCGGGTCTCAACGCCTGGCGCGACCTCGCCGCCGCCATGCCGACCTTCTCGATGATCGACGACCACGAGGTCGTCAACGACTTCGACGGCGGCGCGTTCAGCAAGGCCGACGGCTGGTACAACCAGAGCGACCTCTATCGGAACGGTCTGCAGGCGTTCGTCGAGTACAACCCCACCCTCGACCTCGACTGGCCCGCCCTCGGCGATCCTCGGGTCGATGGGCGTCCCAACCTCTACCGGTCCTTCCGCTGGGGCACCGACGCCGCGATCTTCATGGTGGACACCCGCTCGTTCCGCGATGCGAACCTCCCGCCGGTCGCGAATCCGCTCGACCCCGCGGAGGTCCAGCAGTTCATCGCCGCGAGCTACGACCCGACCCGGACCATGCTCGGCTATCCGCAGCTCGGCACGCTCCTCCAGGACATCGTCGCCGCGCACCAGCGTGGGGCCACCTGGAAGTTCATCCTGAGTTCGGTCGCGTTCCAGAACTTCGGCCCCCTCGCGGGCGAGGATCGCTGGGAGGGCTACGCCGCGGAGCGTGCCTACATCATGCAGCAGCTCGCGGCCGCGGGCGTGGACAACGTCGTCTTCGTCTGTGCCGACCTGCACGGCACGATCGTGAACGACATCACGGTGCCGAACCCCGCGAACCCGACCCAGCAGCTCTTCACCGGCGGCTGGGAGATCGTCACCGGATCGGTCGCCTACTCGGCCCCGTTCGGACCGACCGTCGCGGGCTTCGCGTACCAGTTCGGACTCATCGACCTCGCGACCTACACCTTCTATCAGACCCTGCCGCCCGCGGCGCAGGACGACTTCCTGCGAACCATCCAGGATCAGACCCTCGCGCTCTACGGCTACTCGCCCACCGGCATCGACGATCCGTCGATCGCCGCCGACTTCACGGTCGGCGGTCCCATGGCCGTGCACCACTACGGCTGGACCGAGTTCGACGTCCATCCGGTGACCCGGCGACTGACCGTCACCACCTGGGGCCAGGACTGGTACACCCCCGGTGAGGTCGAGGCCGATCCGCAGTCGATCATCGATCGTCCGATCACCATCCGCCAGCGGTTCACGGTCGATCCGGTGAACCCGCCGTGCGTCGGCGACCTCAACGCCGACGGCCTGGTGGACGGCGCCGACCTGGGACTCATGATCCAGCTGTGGGGGCCGTGCGCCGGGGTGGTGCCCTGCGTGGCCGACATCAACCGGGACGGCGAGGTCAACGGCGCCGACCTCGGCTACCTCATCGGATCGTGGGGCGGCTGCTGAACGGCAGTCCGACTCGCTGAACACCCCCTCCAGACCGCGGTCGGCGCCTTCGGGCGCCGGCCGCGGTCGCTGTGTGGGGTCAGCCCGCGTCGGTGCCGAACGGCGCGGTCGTGAAGGGCGACGCGGGAACGCCCTCGGAATCGACGAGGTTCACCGGGGGGTCGGGGAACGGGATCCACGCGTAGCGGACGAACGCCGGGTCGGGCACCAATGCCGACGAGACCCGCAGGGTGCGGCCGCCGTCGATCTCGCCGACCGCCGGGCGCCAGATGCCGTCCTCCCCTGCCACCTCCAGATGCCGCACCGGACCCTCGTCGGTGGTGCGAAGTCCGCGGCCGACATCGTCGAAGGTGATGCGAATCTCACCCCGCACCGCCGTCGCCCGCTCCAGTCGCGGCCCCGTCGCCGACGCGACGCCGCGCACGCGATAGGGCCCGGCCAGCGCGAGCCCCGCCAGACGCTCGCCGACCGGCTTCTTGAGCGGCGGATGCACGTCGTTCCGCATGCCGGTGTCGATGGTCACCGCCATGCCGAGACCGTCGCGATCCTCCAGCACCCGTCGCTGCCCCTCGCGAAACACCGGCCACGCCGGACGGTCCATCGCGGGAAGCTGCACGAAGAGGATCGGCAGTCGAGCGTCATCGAAGCCCTCCCGCCACGAGTCGACGAGGGCGGCCAAGAGACCGCGGTGCTCGATCGATCGATCGACCGTCTCCGCGTTGGACTCGCCCTGGTACCAGAGCACGCCGCGGCAGGCGTACGGCAGCAGCGGTTCGATCCCCGCCGCCCACATGAAGCCCGGCTTGAAGGGATGATTCGGACCGATGGCGTCACCGGGGATCGTCAGGCCCGACCTCATCGGCGCGATCAGATTCTCGGTGCCGCGGGTCATGCAGAACTCGGTGAGTCGCGGATTGTCCATCCACGAGCCCCGGAGGAACGCCGACCAGTCGGCGGACGATGCCAGCGCGTCGCGCGGGATCCAGGCCTCGGTCGGCGTGCCGCCCACTGCGACATCCACGATGCCCACCGGGACCCCGAGTTCCGCGTGCAGCCGGGCCGCAAACCACCACCCCACCGCCGTGACCTCGGCGACACTGTCCTGACCGGCGACGCTCCAGTCGCCCTCGAAGTATCGCGCGGGATCCAGCCGCTCGATCTGCGCCGACTGATACGGCGCTCGCCCCGTCCACGCCCCGGGCTGGAGGTCGAGCAGGCGGACTCCCGCGGGCATCTCGCCCTGCAGTGCGGCCGCGGCGTTGCTGCTCCTCCGCACCGACCACTCCATGTTCGACTGTCCGGCACAGATCCAGACCTCGCCGACGAGGATGTCGGTGCACTCGATCCGCTGGTCGTCGCAGACGACGGTCATCGTGGTCGGCGCGTTCGAGACATCGAGCGGACGGAACCGCACCTCCCATCGCCCGTCGTCGGCCACGCGGCCTCGGCGGCGGTCGTCGCCGATCGCCACCTCCACGCTGCGGCCCACCGGTCCGGTGCCGTGGATCACCAGCGGCCGAT
>JAUIHC010000405.1 GCA_030432455.1 Phycisphaerae bacterium
GTGCCACCACGAGGCGACTCCGACGAAGTCGAGATCCGTGGCGTCGGCCTGGATCGGGCGATCGACGCGACGACGGGCCTCCGCGAGGTTCGCGGCGATGTCGTCGTCGGCGGGATCGAGTCGCTCGGCCCGCCGGTACGCGAGGATGGCGTCGCCGACCTCGCCGGCGCGGAGCAGCGCGTTGCCGAGGTTGAACCACGCGGCGCTGCCGTCGGCACCGGCGTCGATCGCGCGTCGCCACGCGTCGGCGCTCTCCCGGAAGGCTGCGATCGCGGCGGTCGAACCGGTCACCTCGTCGAGTCCGCGGATGTAGGCGGCGTCCGCGGCGTTGGCGGCGGTCCGGGCCACCTCGTCGTCCTCGGGGGTCTGGGCCACCAGCGGGCCCGCGGCACATCCCGCGGCGACCAGCGCGATCAGGACTCGGCGAGCGTGCATCATGCCGCGGGTCATCGGCGTCCTCCCGAGGGGCGGATGCGGTCGAGGGCCGGAAGCAGTTCTCTGGCCCGCTCGACGAGGGCTCGGTCGTCTTCGCCGGATCCGGTCGCGTAGCGGGCCGCCTCGGCGGCCTGCAGGATCTCGCGAAGCGTGGCGAGGCGATCGGTCTCCAGTCCGGCGGCCTCCGCGAGTTCGATCGTCTCGCGGGCGGTGAGCACGCCGTCGGTTCGATGCAGGCGAGCGGCGACGAGTCCGCAGACGGCCTCCAGCACGCGGTCGGCGACCGGGCCGTCGTCGTCGAGACGGCGGCTCGCCCGACTGCGGGCCGCGGAGGCGCGGACCAGATGAGGGTTCGCGTCCCGATGGGCGCGTCGACGGCGCAGGGCGGCGGCGAGGAGCGCCGCGAGGGGCGCCGTCGCCGCGATCGCGACGGGCGCACCCAGACCGATCGGGGCGGTTCCGATGATCGCGGCATCGATCGGCCGGTTGGCCCGCAGCGTGCCCCGGGCCGCGGTGAGATTGGTGCCGGTCGGCCCGGTGAGGGCCAGCGGCACCGAGGCGCCGCGGACCGTGTCGGCAAGATCGATCCGCTCGCTCGGGCTCACGCTGATCGGGATGGGAGATGTCCGGGCGACCACGAAGCGATCGAGATCGGGATCGAAGCTCGCGAAGGCGATCCCGGGAATCTCCGTGAGATCGTCCCGCTCGGGTCGAAGCGTCTCGGTGAAGATCTTCGTGCGGCCCTCGACCACGCCGGTGGTGGGACTGTCCGGGATCCGGAATCCATCGAGGGCCGGCTCGTTCTGCAGCCGCGGCGGACGGAGATTGGCGAGATCGACGGGAGCACCGGCGCCGATGTCGGTCACCTCCAGCACCAGCGTGATCGGATCGCCGACCGACACCTCGCGCGGCTCGGCGTACGCCTCGACTCGGAATCGTCCGACGGCGCCGGTGAACTCGGCGGGGCGGCCCTCGGTGGGGAGGGGACGCACCTCGACGGGCGGCATCGTGGCGTCCACCACGATGGGGCGGGTGCCGTCGAGCTGGTAGTCGCGTCGTCCGAAGAAGTCGCGGCCGACCCGCAGGCCGAGCGGCTGCTGGAAGATCACGCGGACCTTCCCGGGATCGACGCGGCCGGCATCGATCGGATGACGCACCACCGGAATCTCGTAGAGGAAGTACGACTCCCCATCACGCTCGACCTCGCGTCCGCGGGGCCGACGCCGTTCCCGCGTCATCTGCTGCAACGCCTCGCCGAACACGCCCCAGCTGGAGTCGCCTTCGTCCACGAGGCTCCACATCGACTCCTCCTCGAGCGCGAGGCCGAGGGCGCGGTCGCGATACTGCCTGATCCAGATCTGGAGCGTGAGGGTCACGGGCTCGCCGACCCATGCGGCATCGGGGTTTCCGAGGATGTCCACGAACATGAGATCGTCGACCTCGCTGCGGGTCGCCACGATGCGCCACGGCTCGCTGCGGAAGACCTCGTCGTCCACGGTCACCTCGATCGGCGGGATCTCGATGACCCCCGCCCGCTCGGGCCGCACCATGATCGTGTAGGTCGTGGTGGTCTTCGTGGTGCGTCGCCCGTTGATGATCTGGGTGAAGGTGCTGGTGTTCGCGGCGTCGAGCACCTCGGTGGTCGCGCCGTCGACGGCCGGAGGGGCGGGAGGATCGTGGTCGGCGGCGTTGATCACCTCGACCTGGATCGGGAACGACTGGCCGACCCACGCCTCGCGTCGTCCGAACTGGAAGCGAACGTCGCCGCGGGCCATGGCCGGGACCGACATCGCCAGCAGGCAGATCGCGGCCACGAGCATCGACCATCCTCGCCGTTCGACCGGACGCACTTGGAATCGGATCGTCACCAGTCTCGCTCCACCGGGGTACGAGGTCCGCGGGCCTTCTCGCGGGCCTTCTCGCGTCGTCGTTGACGCTCCTTGTCACGAACCGACTGCAGCAGTCGCTCGGCGGCTTCCCGACTCATCCGATCGGTCGGCTCCCCGGCCTCGGCCTCGCTGCTGGTCTCCGCATCGGCATCGGACTCCGATCCGGCGTTCGAGGCGGGCGACGGTTCCTCGGTCTGCTCGCCGTCCTGCTCGCCGTCCTGCGGCTGCGGTTGCTGGTCGCCGGACTGCTCGCCGTCCTGCGGCTGCGGTTGCTGGTCGCCGGACTGCTCGCCGTCCTGCGGCTGCGGTTGCTGGTCGCCGGACTGCTCGCCGTCCTGCGGCTGCGGTTGCTGCTCGTCGGACTGCTCACCATCCTGCTGCTGCGCACCGTCCTGCGGCTGCTGCTGGTCACCGGACTCTTCACCGTTCTGCTGCGGCTGCGGTGTTTCCTGTGGATCCTGCGACTCCTGTGGATCCTGATCATCGGACTGCTCGCCGTCCTGCGACTGCTGTTGCTGCTGTTGCTGGACCTGCTTGAGTTGTCGAAGCAGCCGGTGCGCCAGTTCGGCATTGGCCCGGGCGTCGAGTCGAGCGGGATCGGCATCGATCGCATCGCGGAAGTGCTCGAGCGACTGCGTCACGCGGTCGATCGCCTCCTGCAGCGGGTCGGCCCTTTCGCCGTCGGTCGGCGGCGGGGAGGTGGACCCCGCCTCGAGGGTCTGGAGCGCCTTCGCGTAGCGGGCGGTGCCTTCGTTGTACATCGCGCGGGCGGCGAGATCGGCGTCTCCGAGCCGGGCCGCTCGCTGGAACGCGTCGGCGGCACCGTCGAAGTCGCCGGTTCGGTACCGCGCGACGCCGCGGTTGTACGCCGCAT
>JAUIHC010000406.1 GCA_030432455.1 Phycisphaerae bacterium
GGCGGTGCTCGGCCCACGACCACCGGTCGAGACGCCGTCCGCGCCGAGCGCCCCGTCGTAGACGCCGACGCCCGCGTAGATCGATTCGGTGGGATTCCAGAAGACATTCGCGCTGAACGCCGGATCGGGATAGGTCGGCAGCGCGAAGATCGTCGGCGAGAAGCCCGCGGAGGCGTTGATGAACTCGCCGGCGCTGGTGATGTAGGCGAACTCGGAGTTGGCGTCCACCTTGCCGAGCTTCACGCGGACCGTGTCGTCGAACAGGAGCTGCTGGTACCAGACCTCGGAGAGCTGCCCCATGCGACCGTCGATCGCGATGTTGCTCGTCACCTGATACGCCCCCGACCATGGCTGCCCCACGGGCTCGGTCGCGTTCTGGAACGCGGCGAACACGGTGCCGCCCTCGAGATCGACCATGGTCCCCAGATCGAGTTCCAGATTCAGATCGAGCAACTGACGGAACGCCCAGCGATCGTCCACCCCGCCCGAGGTCCGCGCCCACTCGACGACCGACGCACCGTTGAAGGCGATGCCGTGGTGCTCGAGATCGGATCGGACTCCGGCCCAGTCACCGGTCGCGCGTTCCCAGTCCCACCAGGGCGCCCGTCCGAACCACTCCCGGTCCGCCTCCAGCGCCGTCTCCTCGACCACGGGCTCGACGGCGCCGCGAACGCGTCCGGCGGGCTCGCGGCCGGGAAGGATCGGCGGGAAGATCGGTTCGAGGCTCGGGTCGGGAGACGGATCGGGTCGGGAGACGGATCGGGCGGGATTTCCGCGACCGCGGGCGCGGCGATGACGGCCGCGACCAGACCGACCAGCGATGACCCACCCCCGAGACGACGGTTCGGAACGAGAGACGGGCGAGGATCGCCCTGACGAGACGTGCGTGACATGGATTCCCCCGGAATGTGACGATGCAAGTGCGGAATCGATCGTCCCGGAGACCGAACGGGTTGAACGTTTCAAGACCACGACACCCCGACTGGGTCGAATTCCCACCCCGTCTCACCCGCGATGTCGTTTCCCGGTCCTGCCCTCCCGGGGCGTCCACCCCACCCGACCGCCGTGGGGGGCCCGCGCGTGAAGGCGACCGACCGAACGGTCGAGTAGCCTTGCCACGACCTCGACAGGAGAGCCATCGATGAGCGGGAACGGTCTGCAGTTGGGAATGCTCGGCCTCGGACGGATGGGCGCGGGCATGGTCCGCCGGATGATGAAGGCGGGCGTTCGATGCGTGGTCTACGACGTGAACCCCGACGCCGTGACGGCCCTCGAAGCCGATGGCGCGGTCGGCGCGATCGACCTCGCGGACTTTGCCGCGAAGCTCGAAGGCCCGAAGACGGTCTGGATGATGCTCCCGGTGGCGCTGGTGGACGGCATGATCGACCAGCTCGTCCCGCACCTCGGCGACGGCGACATCCTCGTCGATGGCGGCAACTCCTACTACAAGGACGACCTCCGCCGGGCGAAGACGCTTGCCGAGAAGGGCATCCGCTATGTGGATGTCGGCGTGTCGGGCGGAGTCTGGGGACTCGAGCGGGGCTACTGCCAGATGGTCGGCGGCCCCGACGACGCGGTCGCCCACCTCACGCCCGCCTTCGAGGCCCTCGCCCCCGGCATGGCGACCGCCCCCGCGACCGAGGCCCGCGGCGGACACGAGACCACCGCCGACCACGGCTGGCTGCACTGCGGTCCCAGCGGCGCGGGACACTTCGTGAAGATGGTCCACAACGGCATCGAGTACGGCCTCATGGCCGCCTACGCCGAAGGCTTCAACATTCTCAAGCACGCGAATGTCGGCAAGCATGCCCGCGACGCCGATGCCGAGACCACGCCGCTCCGCGAGCCCGAGGCGTACCTGTACGACTTCGATCTCAAGGAGATCGCCGAGGTCTGGCGACGCGGCAGCGTCATCGGGTCGTGGCTGCTCGATCTCACCGCCTCGGCCCTCGCGAAGAGCCCCGATCTCGCCGAGTTCGGCGGCCGGGTCTCGGACTCGGGCGAGGGCCGCTGGACGCTCGAAGCAGCGATCGACGAGTCGATCCCGGCCCCGGTCCTCGCGGCCGCGCTCTTCGCACGGTTCAGCTCACGCGGCGAGGCGGACTTCGCGAATCAGGTCATGTCGGCCCAGCGCTTCGAGTTCGGCGGACATCACGAGAAGAAGTGACGCCTGCCTTGGGCGCCGGTGCCGCGACTCGAATTTCAGACTTCGAATCTCGAAGTTCGAAGTTCGAATCCCCGCTCCGTCACGCCGCCGACTCAAGCAGGATGATCGCGAACCAGTCCTTCGGATCGGTCCAGATCCTCGCCTCGGCGAAGCCGCAGCGCTCGGCGTGCGGGAGGAAGCGGTCGAGGTCGAACTTCCGCGAATCCTCGGTGTGGATGAAGTCGCCCTCGGCGAAGTCGAACGCCTGATCGTCGATGACGATCTCGGTCGCCCGCGAGGCGACCAGCCGACTCTCGATCGCCGATCGCGCGGGATTCCACCCGCTCTGGAACCGGAACGCCCGTGAATCGACCTCGGCATCGAGCTCCGAGCGCATCCGATCGAGGAGGTTGAGGTTGAACGCCGCGGTCACGCCTGCGGCGTCGTCGTACGCCCGCTCCATGACCTCGATCTCCTTCACGAGATCGATGCCGATCAGGAACGCCCCGTCGCGGCCGACGAGATCGCGGGTCCGGCGCAGCAGTCCCTCCGCGTCGTCCACCGGAAGGTTGCCCATCGTCGAGCCGGGGAAGTAGGCGATCGTCCGCCCGTCGGCCGGCGGCTCGGAGTCGAGTTCGAGTCGATCGTTGAAGTCGCCGTGGCACGGCCGCACCTCGAGTTCGGGGAACTCGCCGTCGAGGGCCCGGGCCGTCTCGACCAGCTGCCGACGCGAGATGTCCACCGGGTGATAGACGCTCGGTGATTCGAGCCGATCGAGCAGCATCCGGGTCTTGGTGCTCGCGCCGCTGCCGTACTCGACGACCCGGGCGTGGTCGCCCACCGCCTCGGCGATCTCCGCGAGCTTCGTGGACATGATGCCCATCTCGGTGCGGGTCGGGTAGTACTCGGGAAGCTCGCAGATCCGCTCGAACAACGCCGCGCCGCGATGGTCGTAGAGATGCTTGCTCGGAACCCGGCGATACGGCGCGGAGAGCCCTTCGATGATGTCGTGGCGGAAGTCGCCGTCG
>JAUIHC010000407.1 GCA_030432455.1 Phycisphaerae bacterium
GCCGCGAGGGTGGCGAGCATGCTCGTGATCATGAGCGGCAGAAGCATCCCCGGGGCTGCGGTCATCTCGAAGAGGATCGCCGCGACCGTGATCGGGCTCTGCACGACGCCGGCGAAGTAGGCGGCCATGAAGATCAGCATGACTTCGGGCAGGCCGATGCCCGGGGCGATCCAGGTCGAGATCGCCCCGTGGGTCATCTGCCCGAGGCCGGCCCCGACCGTCAGGCTCGGGTCGAAGAGGCCCCCGGGAATGCCGCTCACCAGGGCGACGAAGCTTCCCGCCGCCTTGCCGATCGGATCCGACCAGGTCGCCACGGGCTCGCCGGTGCGGGCCGCGGTCTCCAGCATGTGCAGCGCCGACTCGTGGCCGCCGCCGAAGCTCGATCCGCCGGAGGACACCCCGATCACGGCGAGCACCAGTCCGAGCCCGATGCCGGTTCGCAGTGGTGACCGATCGAGCTGCGGTCCCAACCGCCGCCCGCCCGCCACGACGGCGCGGGCGAAGCCGCCACCCAGGAACCCGCCCACGACCGCGACCACCGGGACGGCGATCCACGGTCGCATCGAGCGGAGCCACGACCAGAGATCGTCGCCGTCGGACCAGGCCAGCGCGAGGGTGGCCGACTCGTTCGACCGACCGTAGAAGATCCGGTCGCCGTCGATGATCGTCGCCATGATGCAGGCGATCCCGACCGTCCGCAGGATGGCGGGAATGCTGCGGCGGTCGAAGGTCCGACCGATCTCCTCGATGCAGAAGATCGCGCCCGCGAGCGGGGTGTTGAACGCGGCGGAGATGCCCGCGGCGCCACCGGCGAGGACCAGCCCGCGACGCGCCAGCCACGGCGGCACCCGGCAGAAGTTGGAGGAGAGGTGCATCACGCAGGCGCCCACGTGCACCGACGGGCCTTCGCGTCCGACCGGGACGCCCGAGACGAGCGCGAGGCCGAGCAGGAGGATCTTCCCGATCGCGATCCGCAGCGAGAGCATGAGTCGTCGCGCGGGCACATCGCCGATCCGGACCGCGGCGATCGCCTGCGGAATGCCCGTACCCTCGGTGCCCGGGAAGAACCGGCGCTGCAGCCAGACCACCAGCGGCATGGCGGTCGCGACCGCCGCCGCGGGAAGGATCACCCGCCATGCTCCGGCGATCTCGAACCCGAGCAGGGTGCCCTCGCCCCGGCAGGCGGCGAGGAAGGCGTCGCCGATCGACTCGAACCGCTCGAAGAGCAGGGCCGTCAACCCGATCAGGACCGCGGCGACGCTGGTGACCGCGAGCATTCGAAGGCCCGCCGACAGCGGGAGCCCGGGATCGCCGTCACTCTCGTCGTCTGCGTGCGCATCGGTGTCCGGAGTCCGGGCGGTCATCCCGCGGACTGTAGCGAATGCCCGCCCGCCCGCCCGCGTCCCCGTATGCTCCGCGGCCCCGCGATCCCGCGGGTCGTGAGGAGTCCTCCCGATGGCCGAGTCCCCGATCGTTCCGAGCGCCGTCTTCCTCGGCGTCGAGAGTCCCGTCGATCCGCCGACCGTCTCGGTCCTGCCGGTGCCGTACGACGCCACGAGCACCTGGCGCAAGGGTGCCGACCGCGGGCCGGCGGCGCTGCTCGACGCGAGCACCGAGGTCGAGCTCTTCGACCTTCCGACCGCGACCGAGCCGTATCTTGCCGGCATCGAGACGCTCGACCCGATCGTCCATGCCGGCGATCCCGAAGCGCTCGCCGACCTCGTCGAGGCACGGGTCGGCGGGCTGCTCGACAGCGGGCGTCTCCCGATCGTGCTCGGTGGCGAGCATTCCGTCTCGATCGGGGCGATCCGCGCCGCGGCCGCGCGGGCGACCGCGGAGGGTCACGGCTTCGGCACGCTTCAGATCGACGCTCACGGCGACACCCGCGAGTCGTATCACGGCTCGTCCTGCAACCACGCCTGCGTCATGGCCCGGGCCCGCGAGGTCGGCGAGATCGTGCAGGTCGGCATCCGGGCGATCGACCGCAGCGAGCACGAGACGATGAATCACGACCGCGTCTTCACCGCCGACGCGATCCTCTCGGCGGGGAACGACGACTGGATGGACGAGGTGATCGCGAGACTCCCCGAGCGCGTGTACCTCACGATCGACCTCGACGCGTTCGACGCCTCGATCATGCCCGCGACCGGCACCCCCGAACCCGGTGGCCTCGACTGGCGGACCGTGAACGAACTGGTCCGCCGGGTCGCCCGGGCGCGGACGATCGTCGCCTTCGACGTGGTCGAACTCCTGCCGCATGACGCCCTCTGGGCCTGCGACTTCCTCGCCGCCAAGCTCGTCCACCGCGTGCTTGCGGAGGTGCTGACGGCTCGGGCGTGAGTGACCACGGAGGGGGCCATGGGGGCAAGCCAGAACGCGGCCTCTCGATGCGGAAACAACGGTGCGCGCGAGTGAAGAATCACTCGGGCCACATCGTGTTCAAGCCTGCGCCAAGTCCTTTCTCCGTGGCCCTCCGTGCCTCTCCGTGTTCTCCGTGGCAACCCACAGTGGTGACCAACATCACCGCCCGAGCACGTACTCGAAGATCAGCGGCGCCACGATCGTCGCGTCGCTCTCGATCATGTAGCTCGGGGTGTCGGGGGAGAGCTTGCCCCAGGTGATCTTCTCGTTCGGGACGGCGCCGGAGTAGCTGCCGTAGCTCGTGGTCGAGTCGCCGATCTGGCAGAAGTAGCCCCAGAGCGGGACATCGCTGCGGCGGAGGTCCTGATGCAGCATCGGGACCACGCAGATCGGGAAGTCGCCCGCGATGCCGCCGCCGATCTGGAAGAAGCCGATCGAGGTGTCGCGGCTGGTGCGGGTGTACCACTCGGCGAGCTCGATCATGTACTCGACGCCGGTCTTCACCAGATGCGGTCCCGCGATGTCGCCCTCGATGCAGTGCGCCGCGAAGACGTTCGCGGTCGTGGAATCCTCCCAGCCGGGCACGAAGATCGGCAGGTCCTTCTCCGCGGCGGCGACCATCCACGAGTCCTTCGGATCGATCTGGTAGTACTGCTCCAGGCGTCCTTCGCGGATGAGCCGGTAGAGGATGCGGTGCGGGAAGTCCCGCTCGCCCGCCTCGCCCAGCCGCTGCCATTCCGAGACCAGCGCGGTCTCCATGCGACGGAACGCCTCCTCCTCGGGAATGCAGGTGTCGGTCACGCGGTTGAGGTG
>JAUIHC010000408.1 GCA_030432455.1 Phycisphaerae bacterium
ACGGTGGTCACCCGCGGAATCGTGATCGACGTCTCGGCGACATTGGTGGCGACCACGATCCGCCGCGGGCCGCCCTCCGCGACCGCTCGATCCTGTTCGCGGGCCGGGAGTCCGCCGTGCAGCGGCATGATGTCGAGTCCCCGGGCCACCCGACGACACGCCTCGATGGTGCGGTCGATCTCGCGTCGTCCGGGCATGAACACGAGGATGTCGCCGGGGTCGGCGGCGTCGCGGTCGGCGAGCACGCGACCGACCGCCTCGGCCGCGAGCTCCCAGGGCGGATCCGCCGACGGAGCCCGCCGATGCTCGATCGCGACCGGATGCAGCGACGCCTCGACCTCGAAGCGGTCGGCATCGAGGGCGCCCGCGACGAGGTCCACGTCGAGCGTCGCACTGGCGACGACGAATCGCACACCGCGGGATCGAAGCAGCCCGAAGAGGAGATCGGCCTCGATCGACCGCTCGTGGAACTCGTCCAGGATCACGACATCCTCGGATCGCGGACCGTCCCCGGCAAGCAGCCGACGCAGCAGCAGTCCCTCGGTGAGGTAGGTCAGTCGCGTCCGATCCGACTCGCAGCGATCGCCGCGGACCGCATGACCGACGAGCCCGCCCGGAGACTCGCCGCGGAGCGACGCCACCCGCGCCGCCAGCATGCGGGCCGCGAGCCGACGGGGCTGGGTGACGAGGATCCGCCCGTCGAGCCGGTCCAGCATCGCCGAGGGAAGGGCCGTGCTCTTGCCGGTGCCGGGTGGCGCGGACACGACCGCGGATCGCCCGCGGCCCACCGCCTCGGAGACCTGATTCACGATGGAGAGAACGGGCAGATCCGGCATGAACGACAGTCAAACCGATCCGGGACCGGCGTGCGGGCTCAGCGCCCCGGTCGCGTGAGATGGGCGCCGAGATCCTCCATGAACCTGATGATCTGCCCCTGCTCCCGCGGCGTGCTCGCCGACTCGACATCGGACTGCCAGAAGCCGAGAAACCGCGCGGTCATACGGGAATCAAGCGGGGGCAGGTCGTCGGGATCGCGTTCGCGAGCCATGTCGTCCTGCACCTGACCCCGGATCTCCTTCGCCCGGGCCGCATCGTCGAGCGGCCGTGCTTCGCCGCGGGCCATCTCTTCGGCCATCCGCTGCCAGCGGGCGAGCCAGTCGTCGAGGTACTTCCCCTTGTCCGCGTCCGCGGCCGCGAAGTATCCACGAGCCCCGTCGAGCAGCACGTCCTTCGCCAGCGTCCGCGCGTTCTGCCGCAGGGTCTCGCGGGTCGGCCCGGTCACGCCCGCGAGAAACGCGGCCGCAGCCGCCGATTCTTCCTGTCCGGCTCCGCGGAATCGATTCGCGAACTCGCCGAGATACGCCATCCGCTCTTCGAGCGACAGTTGGCTGAAGTCGTCCATCGCGAGGTAGCCGAGCACATCATCGACCGGCGAGTCGAAGATGCTCGGCGGCGGCGTCCACCGCACCGCGAACCACCACCACCCTGCGACCCCGACGATGGCGATCGCCAGCACCGCCCCGACCGAGCCGACCACCGCCCGCTCTCGACCGTCGAGCAGCCGTTCGAGGTTGTAACGCCACGCATCGATCCGATCGGACAGGCCGCTCATGGAAGATCTCCGAAACCGTCCTCGAAGTCACCGAGTTCCTCCTCGATCTCCGCGACGCTGCCGTCGATGAAGAGACCGTTGCGGGGGATCTGCGCGTTCTGTTCGTGGCGGTCCTGACTGTCCACCAGCAGCGGCAGCGTTCGCCGTCGCTCGTGCTCGAACAGGGCGGTGAGTTCGTTGGCCTCGATGTTCCGGCGGAACATCTCCAACCGCTCGGGTCCGTACTCGCCCGACTGGATGAGCGGCACCAGCGTCTGACCGACCGTGATCTGGATCTGCGGCGTGTATCGGATGAGCCCGGGTACATAGAGGTAACTCGTCCCCGCCGACCGGCTCTCGGTGTCGAAGTCGGCCGCGCAGTACCAGCAGGTGCAGTCGGGGTCGATGTAGCCGTCGAGCACCTCGGGAAGTCCGCCCTCGGTCTCACCCTCGGCGACCTCGGCGGGGAGCGGCTCGCAGGACGGGATGCGGTCGCCCATCGATGTCCGGTAGGCGGAGAGTCCCAACCCGAGCTCCCGGAGCGTGGTGCGACAGCCGGTGGATCGGGCCTCGGCCCGCATGGTGGCGAGGGTGGGGATCGCGACGCCCATGAGGACGACGATCACCCCGATCACGGCCATGGTCTCGACCAGCGTGAATCCGCGGCGGCTGGATGGTGCGAGGCGGGGGGCCATGCCGGTCTCCTGAAGGAACGAGTGTACCGGTCGCGATCCGGAACACGGTCAGGGACTTCGCCGGAGACGGAGATCGGATTCCTCGCCGCCACGGCGGCGGACTCAGGCGTCGCCGGTGGCGAACATCGCGTCGATGAAGGCGTCGGGGTCGAAGGGCTGGACATCCTCGACCCGCTCGCCCACCCCCACCAGCTTCACCGGCACCTCCAGCGTGTCGCGGATCGCCACCACGATGCCGCCGCGGGCCGTGCCATCGAGCTTCGCGAGGAAGAGCCCGGTCACCCCGACCGCCTCCCCGAAGACCTTCGCCTGGGCCAGCGCGTTCTGTCCGCTGGTCGCGTCGAGCACCAGCAGCACCTCGTGCGGGGCCCCGGGGATCTTGCGTTCGATGACCTCGCGGACCTTCACGAGCTGCCGCATGAGCCCCGAGTCCACGTGCAGTCGCCCGGCGGTGTCCACCAGCAGCACGTCGGCGTTCCGCGAGATGGCGGCGTCCACCGCGTCGAAGACGACCGCCGCGGGATCGGCTCCCGCCTTCCCGCGGACCAGATCGACGCCGAGTCGCTCCGCCCAGATCGCGAGCTGCTCCACCGCGCCCGCGCGGAAGGTGTCCGCGGCGGCGAGCACCACCGACCGTCCCTCGCTGCGGAGCGTGTGCGCGATCTTCGCCACGCTGGTCGTCTTGCCGACCCCGTTGACGCCGACCACCAGCACCACCGTCGGCGGACGATCCGCGACCACGATGCCCGGAGTCTCGCCGTCCCAGCGACGCTTGAGCCGCGACTTGAGGAACTCGATCGCGTCCTCGCCGCGCTCGAGTTCGCCCTTCTTCACCGCGGCCCGCAGCTCGTCCACGATCTCGGTGGTCGCCCGCACCCCGACGTCG
>JAUIHC010000409.1 GCA_030432455.1 Phycisphaerae bacterium
GCGATTCTCGCGCCGAAGCCGTCACCGCCGTCGATCGACGTCCTTCCCGCCGGTCTTCACCTGTCGCCGTCGTCTCCTTCCGAGACCGCCGAGGCGGCGCGGGGAGGACGGATGGAGGGGGCTTGGAAAGCGGTCGAGCCGGGGCAACTCGGACCGGGATGATCACGGGCACGGCGTCCAGTTGCCGATCAGCAGGCCGAGGTCCGCCGCGGCGATCACACCGTCGCCGTTGAGGTCGCCGAAGGGAGGATCTTGGATGCCCCAGAGTGCGATCAGCAAACCGAGATCGCCCGAGTCGATGCATCCGTCGAGGTTGAAGTCCCCGAGCGCGATCTCGCAGGCATCCGGGATGTCGTTGCCATTGTCGTCCTCGTCGGTCTTGCCGTCGATGTCGCACGAGTCGGGCACCCGGTTGCCGTTGCAGTCGGTGACCGATCCATCGTCGATCGCGCACTCGTCCCAACGACCATCGAGGTCGCAGTCGGCGAGGCCGCCACTCGCGATGTCGCACGGGTCGGGAATGCCGTTGCCGTCGCAGTCCTCGACCGAGCCCTTGAGGATCTCCCAGTAGTCGGGCAGACCGTTGCCGTTGCAGTCGTCCTTGCACTCGTCGGGCGTCCCGTTCGAGTCCACGTCGTTCGAGGTGCCGTTGGCGATGTCGCACGAGTCCGGCACTTCATTTGAGTTGCAGTCCATCGCGGTGCCATTGGCGATGGCGCAGAAGTCGATGATTCCATCGGCGTCGCAGTCCGGATCCGCGAGATCCGCAATGTCGCAGGAGTCTGGTCGACCGTTGCCGTTACAGTCTTCCTCAAGACCCGACGCGATGTCATACGTATCTGGAAGGCCGTTGTCATTGCAGTCGGGCTTGCACTCGTCCGGCACGCCATTTCCGTCGATGTCCGTGGAGGAACCATCGGCGAGATCGCACGCATCAGGCACGAGGTTGCCGTTGCAGTCGAGGTCCTGCCCGGAGGAGATCTCGTACCCGTCGGGCTCACCGTCGCCGTCACAGTCGGGGTCGCACGAATCCGGAACGCCATTGCCATCGAGGTCGGCGGCGTCACCCGCGGAGATGTCACACGCATCCCAGATCCCATTGCCGTCGCAGTCGGGGATCGGCGGAGTGACCACGACCCGGATCGATGTCGACGGAGACTGGCACACATCGGGTGCGATATTCACGCCGGAGATTCGTACCAGTCGTGGTCCATCCGCGCCCGCGGCATTCCACTGAGCCGATGGGATGCTGAACGTGTTCGTGACTGGCGTACAGGCCAACCCGTCACTCACGAAGGCAAGACCGACCTGCTCGTCGTCAAGGTAGACGAACATGAACTCGCTGCTCGCGGCCAGATCGCCCACTGCAGAGACATCGAGCGTCACGGCCTCCGCAGAGATGGGCATGTTGCTCACGTCGAACTCGATGAAGTCGGAAATCGATGTTGGCGTGCGAGGTTCGGAAAGGGACACCACGTCGGCCAGATCACATTCATCCGGGATGAGATTGCCGTTGCAGTCGGGCGCTGCGCCCGAAGCGATCTCATCGCGATCCGGGATTCCGTTCTGGTTGCAGTCGTCGGGCGCATACTTGATAGTCAGGTAGAGGTCTATCTCAGAGATTTGTTCTTCGGGAAGCGACTCGCTGTAGACCAGAACCTCGTAGATGCCGCCGATCATCCCGTTGACGACGTTGTAGCGGTTCCCGAGCAGGAAGCCCGAGAGATTCTGGATCTCAAGCGACGCGGTGATCGGCTCGCCGTCGTTGATGACGATCGACTGGGCGCCGTTCTCGAGGGTCATCGAGATGCTGACCAACTCCTCGGTCACAATCGGACCACAGTCGATCACATCCACGCCGGTGTAGACGGCCCAGTTCTCGGGAGACTGCGACCAGCCGCCGAACATCGCGTTGCGACCTGCGATGGTGCAGGAGTCGAAGAGATGACCGTTGTTGATCACGTCCATCCGGGCGACGATGAAGATCGTCCGCCCGGTGGTGATCTTACCGAACTCGTCCACCTGGTTGGCCCAGATGTAGTCGTCGCCGTCGAACTCGACCGACGGCATGCCGCTGCCCGCGGCATTGGTGGCGTAGAGCGGGATGCGGCCCGCGTCGGCACTGACCCGGACGAGGTCGCGACCGTTGTCGCTGGAGTCGAGCCAATTGTTGACCGGCGAACCGTCGACCGCCGGGAACTTGCCCGCCCCCGGGCCGTCATCGGCCTGATACCACGCGTAGAGACCGTCGTAGGCGGGATCGGGCGTGCCGTCGGGGAGCGTGACCTGTGCGAGGGCGATGGGAGTCGCCACGGCGGAGGCCGCCATCGTCGCCAAGAGTACGCGGTGGATCTTCGAGGACATGACGTGACACTCCTTCGGCCCCCCCGATCGGCCTTCTTGTTCGTCGAAAGCCCGAGTCTAGCGATCGGTCTCTCCAACACCAGCGGAGAACGGGCGAGGCGTGAGTGCAGGCCTCGATGGTGTCGCCTGGTGGCGGTTGATGACGTTCGACCTCGACCCCGAAGTTCCGCATGACCTTCCGGCTTCGGTCGGGCTGGGACCTATGTTGGCGGCCCGGTTCGAGGCTCAGCGTCTGTCGTGGGGCCGGCCGGTGGAGCAATCTTCGGGTATTCGTCTTGACGAATATCTTTCAAATGGAATACTGTCGATGTGGCGGATCGAGTTCACCGCTGAGTTCGAGCGTTGGTGGAGGGCACTCGATGCTTCGGCCATGGAGGCGCTGGCCCACGACATCGATGTGCTCGAAGCGGTCGGACCCGGTCTGGGACGGCCGATCGTCGGTTCGGTGCGCGGATCGCGGTTTCGGAACATGAAGGAGATCCGCACCACGCACGGCCGACAGGTGCTTCGCGTGTTGTTCGCGTTCGATCCGCATCGGAGTGCCGTTCTTCTCGTGGGAGGGGACAAGCGGGGCGACCGACGCTTCTACGACCGAGCGATCGCTCGGGCCGACCAGCTGTTTCAGGACCACCTCGATCGCCTCGATTTCGATGGAAGGAACCCGGATCATGGCTGAACGCACGCCACGCCCTCGAACCTCGCCCGCGGATCGCGCCTGGCAGGATCTGAAGAAGCGGACCATGACCGCCGAGTCTCGGGCGCGGGTCGATGCGCGGGTTCGCGAGACGCTGGCCACGCTGCC
>JAUIHC010000410.1 GCA_030432455.1 Phycisphaerae bacterium
TCGCGGCGATCACGGCGACGGCGGCGACCGCGGCTCGAACGGAAGGTGAACGGCGATGCCGCATGCGGGCTCCAGAGAACGAGTCCACCGAGGCGACACGCCGTCGGCGGCGGTGGCGGTGGTGATGGTGATGGTGATGGTGGTGTCTACCGGGTTCAGGTTCGGAAGACGCGTCCCGACCCGTCGGTCCGGACGGTCGAGACGTCGATGATGGTCCAGACGAGGAGGGCGACCCAGATCGGCACCGACAGACAGAGTCCCGCCCCTCCGGTCAGCGCCCCCACGCAGCCGAATCCCCAGACCCCGATCAGACTCAGCAGCAACTGCGTCACACCCGCGGCGACGCGGCCGGCGGTCAGGTTGTGGATGCCGGAGATCGAGACGAGCAGGAACGGCAACAGGCCGAGCAGGATGTACGCGGTCTGCGAGAGATCCGCCGATGGCCCGGCGGCATCGGCCCTCGGAGGCGTGCGCTCGACGGGGGGCACAGACGCGGCGCCGACCGAGTCATCGAACAACTCGATGCCGAGCCGGGGAAGAACCTCGCGCGGGTCGAGCCAGTCGCCCGCATCACCCTCGCGAATCGAGCCGGCGGCGTCGATGCGTCCATCGAGGGCGTACTCCCGCAGTTGCGTGACCTCGTACGGCCCGTACAGGTCGCCGCCCGGCGTCCGGTACCACCATCGTGCGTCGGACGCCGTGGTCACGGCCGCTCCCAGACCATGGACGGAGGATCGGGAATCGGGCGGCCGTCGAGCACCGCGTCGGAGAAGTCGACCCGCAGGGCGTCACCCGCGACCCACAGTCGCGTGGTGATCCGCATGAGCGCGGCACCGGGCAGGTCTCGTCGCCAACGAACCTGCAGGATGGGGTGTTCCTCGATGACCATCGTCGCCTCGCCCTTCATCACGTTGCCCGCGGGGTCGAGGAACAGATCATGCAGTCCGGTCGCCGGATCGAGCCAGAGCAGTTCGGTGCCGAGCAGCGCCCCCGCCTCACCCGGCTCGCGGATGAGGAAGGCGAGCGAGCGGCCGCCGGACGCCCGCTCGACCGACATCCGGCAGCCGTCGGGCATGCCGTCGTTGCCGCCCTGGCGAAGCACCCAGTCGCCCAGAAGGTCGTCCGCGTTCGGCACCGCTTCCAGAAACGGATCGACCCGGACCCACGCGAACCGGACCGGCTGCAGGGAGTCGAGCCCGTCGATGCACGTCGGAATGAAGTCGACGATGAACCGATCGGGATCGCGAAGGTCGTAGGTCACCTCGAAGTTCACCGACTCGCCGCCACCGCGGGTCTCGTGACCGCGCCAGTCGGAGACGGCACCGTCGAGACCGATGAGCGTGGCGCTGCCGCTGAACGGACGATCGCCGTCGCGACCGGCATAGGTGTTGAGCACCGCGCCCGCGATGTCGTCGTAGACGATCCGCCCGCGACCCCCGGCCACCCTCTCCCCGGTGGCGGTGACCGTGGACCACTCCACCGTCAACGCGGTGCGATCGTCGTTCCACGCCACGGTCTGGATGGTCGAGCCGTCATCCTCGTCGGCGTCGTCTGCGTCGAGGGTCCAGCGACCGACGAGCGGCTCGAAGGACGCCATCGCCTCGGCGCCGGGCAGCACGGCCTCGTCCTGCGCACTCGGGACCGGCGTCGCGACCGCGGCCACCGCCGCGGTCGTCGTGGTCGTGATCGTGGTCGTGATGGCCGCAACCACGGGAACCACGGCCACCATGACCGGCGTTCCGGAACAGAAGCTCCGGAGCATGCCCCGGACCCGACCACGGATTCCCGCGATGGCATCACGCCCCCGCCTGGAACCCGACCTGGAACCCGACCTGGAACCCGATCCCAGTGTTGAACGCGACCCCGTCATGGCTTCGACCTCCGGCAAGCTCCGAACGATGCGACGCCGCCGGCGAAGCCCACCTTCGCGGATCGGCGTCTCGATCGAGGCTCGGGGAGGAGTCTACGAGAGACCCGGGCCGACGATCGCCCCGTGCCCCTCTGCTCCCTCCGCATGCCCGGGACCGCGTCCCGTGATCAGGCCACGCCTTCGCGGAGGGCGACGGACCACCGCGGACCCTGCAGCGGGTCACCCGCGATCGACCATCCATCCCGCTCGCCGCGCAGACACGCGTCGAGTGCCGCCGCGAGCAGATCCGGCTCCGCCGCGATCCATCGTTCGGATCCGTCGATCTCGTCGAGACGGTGCAGGGTGCCTCCGGAGAGCGTGCAGAGCAGGGCGAAGCACCAGGTCGAGAACGACTCGGTGATCCGGTCCCGCAGGACCTCCGCCCAACCGTCGGGATCGGGATCCTGCCGGGCCGCCGCCTGGAGCGGCACCCACGCGGCCTCGGCGGCCGCCATGAGGCGGTCGGCGCCGGGGAGGTCGCGACACTCGATGGGCCGCGGCCCGTCGACCACGACGGCTCGGGCGAGACGCCCCGCGAGCGACGCGAGTCGGTCGCCGGCCGTCCCCAGCCCCTCTCCCAGCCTCACCTGCCCGTCCCGAACCCGACCGATCTCGTGCCGACACTCGGCCGCGTTCCCCCCCGAACACCAGAGGCATCCGGCGAGCATGAGGTCGTCGAACGGGTCCAGCGACTCCGGCCCCTCGTCGTGCTCGAGGCGGAAGGTGTCCAGATCGTCGAGGAGATGGGCGTCGAGAAGGTGGGCGTCGAGGATGGCCATGATCGTCCTGATCCGAGGTGTGCGAGGAGAGGAGCCGGCGACTCGCCGACCCGAAGAACCTCACACGGCCGCTCCCGAACACTGACCGAACACTCGAACAAAAATCCGCCCCTGACCGGCCGCGTCCCCGTCGGACGCCGCCCGTACACTCGTTCGCCATGCGATCACTCTTCGCCTCCATTCCCACCGCCGGTCTCCGTCGGATGCTCGCCTGCCTGGCCAGCACCATGGCGGTGGGCGTGGCGGACGCCGGATTCAAGGTCGCCGAATCGGCCGACACGGTGCAGAGTCGATTCGTCGAGGCGGCCGAGGGGCTGCTGGACTCCAGCCCCGACGCCACGAGCCCCCTCATGCAGCCGCGGGCGATGGGCCACCTGGCGAGGCTTCGCGGCGAGATCGACGCCGTCTCGCTTCGCCTGATCACCCCCGGCCGCCCCCGCCTCGTCTGGCTCGAAGCCGCGATGGCGGATC
>JAUIHC010000411.1 GCA_030432455.1 Phycisphaerae bacterium
CGATCCGCGCGGTCGCGGGGATCACATTGAAGGTGGTGCCCGCCTCGATCAGGGTCACGCTCACCACCGCGGCCTCGAGCGGATCGACGTTCCGCGAGACGATCGTGTGCAGCGCGGTGGTGATCGCGGCGGCGCACGCGACCGGATCGCGTCCCGAATGCGGCCAGGCGGCGTGACAGCCTTCGCCCTCGATCTCGATCTCGAAGCGGTCGCTGGCGGCGAGCATGGGGCCGACGATCGTGCCGACCGTGTTCGCGGGCTCGTGCGGCCAGCCGTGCAGTCCGTAGATCCGGGTGACCGGCCACGGTGCGATCGTGCCGTCGAGCGCCCCGTCCTCGACCATGCGGCGTCCGCCGCCGCCGCCTTCCTCGGCGGGCTGGAAGACGAGCACGACCGACCGGGGGAGTTCGCCGCCCTCGGCCATGGCGGCGAGCCGGGCGGCGGTGCCGAGCAGGATCGCGGTGTGCCCGTCGTGACCGCAGGCGTGCATGCGACCCGGGATCGTCGATGACCACGCCGCGCCGCTCTCCTCGGTGATCGGCAGCGCGTCGATGTCGGCTCGGAGGGCGATCACCTCGTCGTCGTCTGTCCCGGGGATCCACGCCAGCACGCCGGTGCCGCCGGCGAGACCGGCGCGATGCGCGATGCCGAGGCGGCTCAACTCCTCCGCGATGACCCCGGCGGTTCGATGCTCCTCGTAGGCGATCTCGGGGTGCCGATGGAGATCGCGGCGGATCTCGACGGCGCGATCGACGATCGAGGAGGGCGGCGGCTGGAGGGTGGTGGTCATGTCGGGCGTCCGAGGCGGCGGGTGGTCGAGGGGGCGGTCGTCACTTGCGGAGCGGCGGAAGGCCGACGCTCTCGCGGCCTTCGTTCAGCATGGCGAAGGCGGGGGGATGGTGATGCACGAGCCGCGAGAGCTGACTCATGGTGATGCCGAGGATCTTCGCGGCGCCGGCCATGTCCCAGCGACGGGCGACGATCACATCGAGCGCTTCCGCAAGCAGGGCCGCGTAGTCCTCGTGTCTGGGATTGATCGGGAGCTTGTCGCCCTGGCGGCGGTGGCACCAGAGTTCGCTCGGCCGGTGATGGTCGCGATTGGTCGGCGTTCTGGCCTTGAGCGCGAGGCGAAGCCGCAGACGCGAGAGCGCCTTCTTGCGATTGACCTGCTGCTCGCGTCGCTCGGTCGCCTTGGACTCGAGTCCGCTCGGCACATGCACGATCCAGGCTCCGGTCTCGACCTTGTTGCGATTCTGACCACCGGGGCCGCCGCTCTTGCCGAATCGGAACTCGCACTGCTTCAGCAGCACCTCCGGATCGAGGGTCGCCGGATGCGGCGGATCGAGCATCACGGCGTTCGGATCGACGAAGGGTGGGCGGTAGGGCATGGGGGGGAGGAGGAGGAGGGACGGAGTGGGGAATGGGAAACGGGGAACGGGGAATGGGAAACGGGGCGTTCAGGTTCGGGTGGTGGCGCTGGGGGCGAGGGTGAGGTCGTCGGTCTCGCCGGCCTGCAGTCGAAGCGTGCCGAGGGCCGCGATCATCGCGCCGTTGTCCTGACACCATCGCAGATCCGGAACGACGAGGTCCACGGTCGCGCGGGCGGCCTCCTCGGCGAGCATGGTGCGGACCGGGCCATTGGCGACCACGCCGCCGCCGACCAGCAGACCACGGGCCTCGGGAACGCGGTCGAAGGCGCGTCGGAGGTTGCGTCGCAGGGCCGCGATGGCGGCCCTCTGGAACGACGCCGCGACGTCGGCACGGCGGGCGTCGGTCAGCGGGGGGGCGTCGCGTCCGGGGGCGCCGAGGGCGGCGTAGCGGACCGCGGTCTTCAGTCCGCTGAAGGAGAAGTCGAGTCGATCGCGACCCAGATTCGCCACCGGAAGATCGAGGGCGTGCGGGTCGCCGGATTCCGCGAGTCGCTCGACCGCAGGACCGCCGGGATGCGGACACCCGAGCATCGCGCCGACCTTGTCGAACGCCTCGCCGATCGCATCGTCGATGGTGCGTCCGAGTCGTCGCGGCTCGCTCGGCTCCTCGATCGCATAGAGGTTCGTGTGACCTCCGCTGATCACGAGGCCGATGGCGGGAAGCGGCAGCGACCGGGGCCGCGGGGCGTCGCGATCGACCAGCAGCCCGGACAGAAGATGGGCGTGCACGTGATCGACCCCGACCAGCGGGACGCCGAGTCCGATCGCGAGGCCCTTGGCGGCGCTGGTGCCGACGAGCAGGGCGCCGATCAGTCCGGGCCGATGGCCGACCGCGATCGCATCGAGGTCCTGCAGGGTCGCGCCGGCGCGGTCGAGGGCCTGTCGCACCACCGGAAGCAGGCGTTCCAGATGGGCGCGGCTGGCGATCTCGGGAACCACGCCCCCGTAGGTCTCGTGGAGATCGTGCTGGACCGCCACCGCGGCCCCGCGGACGCGCCAGGCGTCCTCCACGACCGCCGCGGCGGTCTCGTCGCAGCTCGTCTCGATCCCGAGCACGAGTCGGCCCCGGGCGGGGCGGCATTCGGACGACGATCGGGTCATCCGTCGTCGGTGTCCGGCTCGTCGGTCGCGGCGGCCTCGAGTTCGCGGATCCGGGCCTCGGTCGCGTCGAGTTCCTGACGGAGTCGCTCCCGGAACGCGATCTGTTCCGCGAGTTCGCCGCGGGCGACGAGCTCGGGGCTCGGATCATCGCCGACCCGCGGCCAGTCGTCGCCCGCCAGACGCTCCGCGAGGGCCCGCATCGCGGCCGCGAGCTGCGGATCGCCCAGCGTGCCGTCCACCCAGTCGGGGTCGGCGAAGTCCGCGGGGGCGGTCTCGCTGGTCTCGCCGATCGGCTCGTAGGCGCGGCGTCGCTCGACCAGCGTCGAGTACGCCTCGGGGTCGAGGTCGATCACGAAACCGGGGTCGGGATCGACGCCCCAGGTCTCCGCGTCGCCATGTCGGTCGAGGTTGCGGCCGTCGGGGAGGTAGTAGCGGGCGGTGGTCATCTTGAGCGTGCCACGCTGGTCGGGAAGGATCCGCACCTCCTGGACCGATCCCTTGCCGAAGGTCCGCTCGCCGAGGACCTTCGCGCGGCCATGGGCCTGCAGGGCGCCGGTCACGATCTCGCTCGCCGATGCGGAACCGTCGTTCACCAGCACGACCATCGGAAGATCACGATCGTCGGAG
>JAUIHC010000412.1 GCA_030432455.1 Phycisphaerae bacterium
TTGGAGGTTCGAGCCCTCCCAAGGACGTTCGACGCCGCGTTCCGCTCTTCGAGCGACGCGGCGTCTTCTCGTCCTTGCCGCGGGCTCCGCCCGCGTGGCCGCCTGCGGCGGCCGGAGGTCTGCGATCTCGCCCTGCGGGCTCGATTCGAGCCCCGCTGGTCCCTGCGGATGTTCGACGCCGCGTTCCGCTCTTCGAGCGACGCGGCGTCTTCTCGTCCTTGCCGCGGGCTCGATTCGAGCGGGCGGGACGTCCGCATCGCCGTGGCCGAACGGCGATGATGCCGCCCCGTGACCTCCGCCCGCCCCACGCCATTGCTGCCGATCCTCGTCCTGTCGTTTCTCGCGACCTTCGGGACCGCGGTCCTCTGGAACGGACTGTCGTTCATCGCGAAGGAGGGCTACGGCTTCGACGAGCGATGGAATCTCGCGCTGGCGATCTGGAACGGGGGCGTCTACGCCTCGGTGGCCTTTCCGGCGGGACGCCTGCTGCGGCGCATCGAACGGCGGGTGCGGCCGCGGACCGTGGTCGCGGCGGTGTTCCTGCTTCAAGTGCTGGTCTGTCCGCTCGTGCTGGTCGGCTCATCGCCGTGGCTGCTGTTCCTCGTCGCCGGCGCGATGTCCGGGCTCGCCGCGTTCTTCTGGCCGGTGATCGAGGCGTTCGTCGCCGCCGGTCGTGGACCGCGCGAGATGCGGCACGCGATCGGCTGGTGGAACGCCACATGGATGACGGCCCTCGGGATCGCACTCGTCGCGATCTCGCCGTTCCTTGCCGCGGGTCATGCGGTCTGGGCGATCGGATCGCTCGCGCCGATCAACCTGCTCTGTCTGGTGGTGCTGCTCGTCGGCGTGCCCGCCACCCCGACGACGCATTCGGCCGCGGCCGTCGAACAGGCACCACCTTCGGCCTATCGCGATCTGCTCGCGTCGCATCGCGCGCTGCTCCCGCTGGCCTACGCCTTGATCGGGGCGCTGAGCCCGCTGATGCCCTATCTCCTCGACGACCTCGCGGCTCCGCTCGCGTGGCAGACGACGCTGACCGCGACCTGGATGTTCGCCCGCGTCGCGGGGATCACGGTGCTGCGGTTCATGCCGTGGTGGCACGGCCGCTGGGGCACGGCCCTGCTCGGGGCCGGGTTGCTGCTCGGAGGCTTCGCCGCGGTCGTCCTCGCCCCGACGATTCCGCTGATGATCGCAGCCCTGGTGGTCTTCGGACTCGGGCAGGCGGTCGTCTACTACACCGCGCTCTACTACGTGATGCGGGTCGGGGACGCGGACGTGGATGCCGCGAGCACGCACGAGGGGCTGATCGGCGTCGGCTACGCCGCGGGGCCCGCAGCGGCGGGACTCGGGGTCGTGCTCGGTGGTGGCGGACTCGTCGTGGCCTCCACGATGATCCTGCCTGTGATCGCGGCGTGGCCCGCGATCGGTCCGTGGTGGCGATCGCGGGTCCGCCCGGGATGACGATTCACGCGGGCGGCGTTCCGTCGAGCAGCACCCGAAGACATCCCTCGAGGGTCGGGGTCTCGAACCGGAAGCCCGCGTCCTCGAGTCGCCCGGGTCGGACGAACACCCCTTCGAGCAGGAGCGGATCGGCCAGGCGACCGAACACGGAGCGGGCCACGATCGCGGGCAGCGGCGCGATCGCCGGACGGTGCAGGACGCAGCCGAGCGTCCGGGCGAAACCGCGTTGGGACACCGGGTTCGGGGCGGTCGCATTCACCGGCCCGTCCAGTCGGTCGTCGGTGATCGCCCGCAGCAGGACCCCGAGCAGATCGTCCAGCGAGATCCAGCTCAGGCCCTGTCGGCCGGTGCCGATGGGGCCGCCGGCGCCATACCGGAACGGCGGAAGCATCTTCGCCAGCGCCCCGCCCTTCGGGGTGAGCACGACGCCGATCCGCGGATGCACCACCCGCACCCCGGCCTCGCGGGCGGGATCGGCCGCCTTCTCCCAGTCCGCCGCGACCTCCGCGAGCCATCCGGTTCCCGCGGCCGTCGTCTCGTCGACCGGCTCCGAGCGGTCGCCGTAGATGCCGATCGCACTCGCCGAGATCAGCACCGCGGGCCGGGTGTCGCGATCGGCGATCGCCGACGCGAGGAGGCTCGTGCCCTTGATCCGCGACTCGCGGATGATCCGCATCCGCTCGTCGGTCCATCGCTCGTCGGCGATGCCGGCGCCCGCCAGGTGCACCACCGCATCGGCACCGTCGAGCACGCTCGCGTCGATGGACCCCGCATCGGGGTTCCAGCGATGCTCGCCGGCCTCACGATTGGGATCGCGCCGCACGAGCGTGCGCACCTCGTGTCCGCCGGTCTTCAGGAAGGCGACGAGGGCGCGGCCCACCAGTCCGCTTCCCCCGGTGACCACGACCGTCAGAGGACGATCGGGGCCGTCCTCGCGATGACGCCGAAGATCGCTCGCCGTCCGCCAGTGCCGCCAGCGAAAGAGTCGGTCGAGATCGCGGCGGGCGATCCCCGCCCCGAGGTTCCCGAAGGGAGCGAACGGCATTCGATAGACGATCTCGTCCTCGAGAACCGACGAGGCGGGATCCCCCGCAGGATCGGGTCGGAAGCGATGCTCGTGTCGCCACGCCCCGAACGGACCCGAGACCTGCACATCCACGAATCGCTCGCCCGGCACCGCGTCGTCGATCCGAGCCCGCCACCGCTTGCGGATCGGTCCCAGCGGGACGGAGAGCACGGTCTCGGCGCCGGTGCGCATCGCGCCCGCGTCCTGCTCGACCCGGACGTCCTGCCACGGTGGAAGCAGGCGATCGAGCGCCCCGGGGCGGAAGTGCCAGTCGGCGAGGGCCGCAACCGACGACGCGATCGGGCTTCGGCAGATGAACCGGCGACCCGCGTCGATCTGGTCGTGTTGGATGGCGAGGGACATGCGGGAGATGCCTCCGGAAGGTGTGGTGCAGGGCGGACGGTTTCGAGCCGAGGCCGCCGGTGGACGCACCGGAAGGGCAGTGTGCCCGGACTTCGTGACTCGTGCGAGGGGGGAGTCGCCTCGGTTCCGTCGATGCCCGTACCATCCGGGGATGCCGTCCCGGACTCCATCCGCGATCTCCCCCACGGTCGATGCCGCTCGGCTTCTGGCCGATCGCCGCGATCGTCTCGATCAGGCGCTGG